>JAAYTS010000214.1 GCA_012517995.1 Clostridium sp. | reverse complement strand
TGTATTTAAAAATGCACAGCATGCAGAAGATCTTTTTTCATTAAAAGAATCAGGCAATATATATACTAGAATAATGAATCCCACTAACGATGTTTTAGAAAAAAGAATCGCGGCATTAGAAGGTGGAGTAGGGGCTTTAGCAGTTGCTTCAGGTTCTGCTGCTATAACTTATGCAGTGATGAATATTGCAGGAACTGGAGATGAAATTGTCTCTGCAAGCACTTTGTATGGAGGTACATATAATTTATTTTCTATTACACTGCCTAAATATGGCATAAAGACGGTATTTGTTAATCCAGATGACCCTGAAAACTTTAGAAAAGCAATTAATGAAAAAACAAAAGCAATATTTATAGAATCCATAGGGAATCCAGGTTCAAATATTATTGATATTGAAGAAGTGGCAAAAATTGCCCATGAAAATGGATTGCCTTTAATTGTAGACAATACTTTTGGGACTCCTTACTTAATAAGACCTTTTGACTTTGGGGCTGACATAGTTGTACATTCTGCAACAAAATTTATAGGTGGGCATGGTACGTCAATAGGAGGACTTATTGTTGATTCAGGTAAATTTGACTGGGCAGCAAGTGGCAGATTCCCAGGATTTACAGAGCCAGATCCAAGCTATAATGGATTAAAATATTCTGAAAGCTTAGGCCCTTTAGCGTATATTATTAAGGCAAGAGTTCAGCTTTTAAGAGATACCGGTGCTGCAATTAGTCCATTTAATTCTTTTTTACTTCTTCAAGGTCTTGAGACATTATCACTAAGGGTTGAAAGGCATGTTTCAAATACTAAAAAAATAGTTGAGTTTTTAAAGAATCATCCTAATGTGGCGTGGGTTAATTATCCGGGCAGCCAAGACAGCAAATACTATCAGCTTTCACAAAAATATTTTCCAAAGGGACCAGGTTCCATATTCACCTTTGGCATTAAAGGTGGGGTAGAGTCTGCTAAGAAGTTTATAGACAGTTTAGAAATTTTCTCCCTTTTGGCAAATGTGGCAGATGCAAAATCCCTTGTAATTCATCCTGCAACTACAACTCACGGACAGCTTTCGGAGGAAGAACAAAAAGCTGCAGGAGTTACTTTGGATCAAATAAGGCTTTCCATTGGCATTGAAGATCCAGAAGACCTTATTTATGACCTTGACCAGGCATTAAAAAAAGCAGTAGTATAAATATGTATTACCAGGTAAATAAAAAATATCAACACTAAAAAAACAAGTTAGTATATCTAACTTGTTTTTTAAAATGTTTTAAAATGCACCTAATCACTAACTTTTACCTTGCTATCTATTTAAAAAATCAGTATAATGAAATTAAATTGTATATAATGCATAATTTATAAAAACAAATATTGAAATTTACTTATCACAATACAAAGGATAAGAGGAGTATAAATGATTAATCAACTTAAAAGTAAGCGGTACATTTTATTTGATATAGGTTTGCTTCTATGTGCATTGGTGATTATTATAATACTTGGCCAGAGCTTTATGAGTGTAGTAAGGCCTTTTATTTATGCTTTGGTTCTGGCATATATTTTAAATCCTGTAGTAAATTTTATTGAAAAGAGAAAAGTGAAAAGAGTTTTTGCAATACTTATTGTTTTTTTATCAATTTGTATTGCTGTTATATCTATATTTGCAATAATTATACCTAAATTTGCAAAAGATATATCTATATTTGTCACTGAAGAAATTCCTGCAATTTTAAATTTTATAAATAAAGTAATAGATGATTTTAGGACTGGAGATTTGTTTAAACTGCCAAAAGTGGTGATTGATTATATAAACATAGACAGTGAGCTAAAAAAAATAGCTGGAATTATAAGCAATGCTTTTAGTGAACTTTCAAATTTAATAGTAGAGGGTACGGGTACCCTTTTAGATATAGTGTTAACACCTATTATTGCTTTTTATTATCTTAAGGATAAAGATATCATAGTAAATTCATTTATGAAATTAATAAACGATAGAAGAAGAGAAAGTCTAAAAGTAATTGCAGGTGAAATAGATGTGGTATTAGGTGGTTTTATAAGGGGGCAGCTTGTAATAGCTGTTTTTGTTGGTATACTTACAGGAGTGGGATGTAGAATAATAGGGGTTCCCCATTCCCTTACAGTTGGACTTGTGGCAGGAATTACCAATATTATTCCTTATTTTGGACCATGGATAGGAGGAATATTGCCAGTAGTGCTTGCTATTATGGATAGTCCTATAAAGGCTTTGTGGGTTGCTATAATGATAGTCATTGTACAGCAGTTAGAAGCTGTTTTTATTTCTCCTCAGGTTATGTCCAGAAGTGTAGGTCTTCATCCCCTTGTAGTTATGTTTTCGGTTTTATTATTTGGAAAAGCTTTTGGAATTATTGGGATGATAATAGGTGTGCCTTTTACAGCAACTATGATAGTAATAGTTAAACATATTTTAAAATTAAGAAAATCATTTAAGGAAAAAGTTCAAAGAGCCAACATGGGAGTTTAGATATATAAAGAAATAAAATTAAAATTTAAAGAAGATATAATGATAAGGATGTGTTTTAAATGCTTGTGATTTTATCAGGAAGTTCTGGAGTGGGTAAGAATACTGTTATCAACAAGATTTTAGAAGAAAACAGCAATATTGAGTTAATGCCCACCATGACCACAAGGGAAATGAGAGATGGTGAAGAACCAGGTAAACCCTATGCTTTTGTATCAAAAGAAGAGTTTGAACAAATGATAGAAAATGGAGAACTTCTAGAGTATCAAATAGTTCATGGATTTTATTACGGTACTCCTAAAAAAATAGTTGAAGAAAAGCTTAAAAGCGGAAAAGTTCTTATAAAAGATATTGATGTAGATGGTACCCAGGTTTTAGCTAAAAACCTTGAAAAGGTTGTAACTATTTTTATAAAGCCTGCTTCTAAAGAACAGCTTATTGAAAGGCTTAAATTACGGGGTGAAACCAGAATTGAAACAAGACTTAAAAGGTATGAGTATGAAGAAGAAATGTCTAAGAACTATCAATATATCGTAATAAATGATAAACTAGAAGAGGCGGTTGCTGAAATTAAAGATATAATTGACAAAGAATATAAAAAAGAAAATTTTTAAAAATAGGGGTAAATATATGTAAGCTGGGGGTAGCTTATGTTAAAACGTTTTAATTATAATTCTCCTGTTATTCTTACAATGACTTTGATTTCTTTTGCTATATTGATGATACAGGAGTATACTAATATTAATACTCTAAAGTTCTTTGCTGTTTACAGAAGCAGTCCATTAGACGTATTATTTTATATAAGACTTTTTGGACATGTTTTAGGTCATGCAAACTGGGAACATTTTATAAATAATTTTTTAATTATTTTAATACTAGGTCCTATGTTAGAGGAAAAGTATGGTTCTAAGAAACTTTTATTAATGATGGCAGTTACTGCATTAATTACAGGATTGATAAACATTATTTTCTTTAGAGGATCTGTACTTTTAGGGGCTAGTGGTATAGTTTTTATGTTTATACTGCTAAGCTCATTTGTAAATATGCAAAAGGGTACAATTCCCATAACCCTTATACTTGTTATGATAATTTATATGGGAAGAGAGTTTGTAAACGGTATTTTGCAGGAAGATAATATTTCTCAAACAGCTCATTTGCTTGGGGGAATATGTGGTTGCATATTTGGATTTAAATTGAAGAGATAAATTCAAGAATTAAATATATTTTTATATTTACAGATTTATACAAAGGAGGGTATTTTATGCCTAAGGGAAGATTTGGTATTCATGGGGGACAGTATATTCCTGAAACGCTTATGAATGTAGTTAATGAACTTGAAGAATGCTATAACAAATATAAAGAAGACAAGGCTTTTGTTAAAGAATTAGAAGAATTATTAAGAAACTATGCAGGCAGGCCATCACTTCTTTATTATGCAGAAAAAATGACCGAGGATTTAGGGGGAGCAAAAATTTATTTAAAAAGAGAAGATCTCAACCATACAGGTTCACATAAAATAAACAATGTGTTAGGTCAGGTGCTCCTTGCAAAATATATGGGAAAAACCCGTGTAATTGCAGAAACAGGAGCAGGGCAGCATGGGGTAGCAACTGCAACGGCAGCTGCACTTTTAGGTTTAGAATGTGAAATTTTTATGGGAAAGGAAGATACAGAAAGACAGGCTTTAAATGTTTTTAGAATGAAGCTTTTAGGAGCAAAAGTACACACCGTTACAAGCGGGACTCAAACTTTAAAAGATGCAGTTAATGAAACAATGCGTGAGTGGGCAAGGAGAGTAGATGATACTCATTATGTATTAGGTTCTGTAATGGGACCTCATCCTTTTCCTACAATTGTGAGGGATATGCAAAGCATTATAGGCAGAGAAGTTAGAAAACAGATTTTAGAAAAAGAAGGAAGGCTGCCAGATGTTTTAATGGCATGTATTGGAGGAGGCAGCAATGCCATAGGACTGTTTTATGATTTTATTGAAGATAAACAAGTGAGGCTCATAGGATGTGAAGCAGCAGGACATGGTGTGGATACAGATAAAAATGCAGCTACCATGACAGTTGGAACTTTGGGTATATTCCATGGAATGAAGTCCTATTTTTGTCAAGATGAGTATGGACAAATTGCACCTGTTTATTCAATATCTGCAGGACTTGATTACCCTGGAGTGGGACCGGAGCATGCAAATTTAAAAGATATAGGAAGAGCAGAATATGTGGCTGTTACAGATGAAGAAGCAGTGGATGCATTTGAATATCTTTCAAAGATAGAAGGAATTATTCCGGCAATTGAAAGTTCTCATGCAGTAGCTTATGCAAAAAAACTTGCACCTAAAATGAAAAAGGATGAAATAATTGTCATTTCTCTTTCTGGAAGAGGAGATAAAGATGTTGCTGCAATAGCGCGTTATAGGGGGGAACAAATATATGAGTAAAATAAAACAGGCATTTGAAAACAAAAAAGCTTTTATACCATTTATTACAGCAGGTGATCCCAATCTTAAAACTACTCAAGAACTGGTAATAAAAATGGCTGATGCAGGTGCAGATTTAATAGAACTTGGTATACCCTTTTCTGATCCAGTTGCAGAAGGACCTGTAATAGAGGAAGCCAATTATCGTGCATTAGGAGCGGGAACTACAACTGATAAAATTTTTGATATGGTTTCAAATGTTAGAAAAACATGTAGTGTTCCATTAGCTTTTATGACATATGCCAACCCTGTGTTTACTTATGGAACTGATAAGTTTATGAGAAAGTGCAAAGAGGTGGATGTGTCGGCAGTTATTATCCCTGATATTCCTTTTGAAGAAAAAGAAGAGATAATTCCCTTTTCATCAAAGTATGAAATTGATTTTATTTCAATGATTGCTCCAACGTCAAAAGAACGTATACGTACTATTGCCCGTGAAGCAAAGGGGTTTTTATATTGTGTTTCTTCAATGGGTGTAACAGGTGTCCGTAATGATATAGGCAGTGAGGTAGAAGAAATGATTAGGGTGGCAAAAGAAGTAAATGATATTCCATGTGCAATTGGATTTGGAATTTCTACTCCAGAACAGGCAGAGAAAATGAGCGAAATTTCTGATGGCGTTATTATAGGAAGTGCCATTGTAAAAATTATAGGGAAATACGGTGAAGATTGTATCCCACATGTATTAGATTATGTGTGTGCAATAAAAAAAGCCATTGGTTAATCATTTAAGAAAGTGATCTTATAATAAAAGGGTTGTAAAAATAAGGCGATGAAAGGATTTGAAAGATTTCCTTTCCTTGCCGTATTTATATACATATTTTTACGTTGTTTAAAATCTTTTTTAAAAACCTTTACATTAGGATGATTAAACACTATAATGAAAAATATGTGATAAAATTTTTTATTGTTGATATTGCAAAAACTTTTACGAAAAAAATTTATATCAACAAAGGATAAAAATATAGGTGGTATTTTATGAAAAGAAAAGTATTAGCTGTTTTTTTTGTGTTTGTTTTTATTATATCAAGTGTAAATGTTTCAGGTACGAGTACGCCAGAGGACGAAAAACTAGAGATAATTACACCTGTCTCCATCATGGAGAGGGAGCCATATTGTGAAAATCAAAAATTAACAGTTGTCTTTTCCATAAAAAACAGAGGGAAAAATCCAATTTACATAGATTCTATAACAGCAGCAGTTGTCAACGAAGAAGATGAATATTCAAATTCTCAATGGTTTAGATCTATTGTAATTGATCCTGATAAATCATATCATTTTAAAGGTGATATCACATTTGATAAACCAGGTAAGTACAGTGTTTTTATTTGTTATAAAAAACACAATGGCAGATGGGTTAAATTTGATGATGCATCTTTAGCTTTAGAAGTAGAGATAGGCAAAATAGATTATAAAAATGAGAAAGTTAATGTTTTACCAAATGCTTATAAAGGAATTCAATATGGACCTGTGAATATATTTTTAAATGATGATTATAAAGAAATTAATTTAAATGATATAGATTTGCCAGAGGGTTTGAAATTTTCAAAGGACGGATGCATTACAGGAGTTCCAGCTAAATCAGGAGAATTCACATTTGAAATAGATTTTGAAAACAGTTTAAAAAAAATTTATAAACTTATAGTGGAAGAAAACACCGATTCATTATTTAATAGAGATGTTATAAAAAAAGATAAAGTTGTTTTTCCAAATACCCAGGGAAATAAGTTTTCAGATATACAAAATCACTGGGGTAAAGATACAATTATGCGTATGCATTCATTGGATATTATAAAAGGTTTTCCCGATGGTACTTTCTGTCCTAACAACCCTGTAACCAGGGCAGAACTTTCGGCAATTGTTTTTAATGCATTTGGTTTTTCATCAAATGAACAAAATGAAAGTAAGTTTATAGATGTTGAAAAACACTGGGCAAATGAATTTATATCAGAAGTATCTGAGTGTTTTATATTTATAGAGGATGATGTTTTTAATCCAGACAAACCTGCAAATAGAGAGGAGACAATTGCTGTTATTGCAAGTGCAGCAGGACTAAAGGATTCATATGTCAACCCTTCAATTGTAGATTGTGTATTTAAAGATTTTCAATTAATTTCTGATTCTTTAAAAGAATCAATAGCTCAGTGCTATTTAAAAGGCATTGTTAGAGGATATGAGGATGGTACATTTGGACCAGGCTCAAATGTAACCAGAGCAGAGGTATGTGCCATTATTGAAAATGTCTTAATAAACGGAGTAACAACAGATATTCTTTCATCGAGACCTTTTGATAATCAAGACCATTTAATAGAGGAAAATTCATTTCAAGAGTTTTTAGCACAAAACTATTCTGATGAAGATTTAATTTCTGCAACCAGAGGTGGTTCTTCTGGGATTGATAAAAGAAGACTTAGGGAAATGAGACTTGAATACATTTTTGGTAAAAATAGTGATGGTTCTTATAAATTTTATAGAACAAAAGAAGAAGCTGATGCCAATATGGTAGAAATTGATATTAAAG
Organism: Clostridium sp.; assembly: GCA_012517995.1. Taxonomy (GTDB): domain Bacteria; phylum Bacillota; class Clostridia; order Acetivibrionales; family Acetivibrionaceae; genus Herbivorax. The sequence continues at coordinate 13,672 of JAAYTS010000214.1, read as the reverse complement.
TTTGGGATATTGACTCTAGAACAGGAGAAAAAATTACAAAAACATTAAAATTAACAGTTAATAAGAAAATTGCAGATGAGACATTAGAAATATTTAATTTAATATATCAGCACGAAGAAAAATTCCCCATTAAATCAGTGGTGGGATATACCTGGAGACCACCCTATGGGGCAAATAACAGAATTTCAGAACACAATTATGGAACTGCCATAGATATAAACTGGGTAGAGAATCCTCAGGTGATAAACGGAGTGGCTGTTACTCAGGGAAGTTGGCAGCCAGGAGTGAATCCATATTCCATACCAGCAGATGGGTCGGTGGTTAAAATATTTAAGTTCTATCAATGGGCATGGGGTGGAGATGCGTGGGGCAGCCACAATAGAGATTATATGCACTTTAGTTTTTTGGGAAATTAAATGGTTTTTGTGAGATAAAAAAAGAGGGTTTGAAAATTTATCAACACCCTCTTTATTATTTTATGATATTTTAAGTGCTCTACTTATAGATAAAATGCATGATTACCTATTCTTTTTAAATATTGTCTGTTTCGTACAATCCATGTTCCTGCTGATTTAGATGGATTAAAAAAATATAATGAATTTCCAACAGGTTTTACTCCATCTAATGAATCTTTTGCAGCCTGTATACTGGATTGAGAAGGTGTATTATAAATTGTACCGTCCAAATATACCATCTATAGAACTTTTGTAGTATCCTCTGTTTTGCAGGGCTTGTTGAAGCTGTATAACTTTGGTTCCTCTGCTTCCAAATTTAAGGTTTGTATATGATGAACTTCCGTATGATACCATCATTTGCATTGAGCACAAAATTATAATTAACAATAATAAAATTGTCTTTTTAGCTTTCATTTGTATCCTCCTTTCTATAATTGGCATTTTTGGGGATATCCAGCACTGCAATACAGGTATTATACAAAAGGAAAGTTATTATGTAAACCCAAAATATGAATTTACCAAAAGTTACAAAACAATGAATTGTTTAAAATAGATATATAAAGCAATGATACCAATTATAGCACCTTTAATTAAAGAAAATTTTTTATTTTTATTAGAAGGCTTATTTGAACTTTTATTGACATAGTCCTAAGGTTATTATAAAATCGATAATATAATAATTTATAAAATAGTGAAGGTGGTATTTTAATATGAGGTGGGTAAAACTGACCATAGTGTTTCTTTTATTTTTTTGCATATTTACTATGGTACAGGGGGAAAAAGTTCATGCGGCAGTTTCTAATCAGTTATTTGTAACTGTAAAGATAAATGACAATTGTATTAAAATGGATGTACAGCCGTATATAGCTAATGGAAGGACGTACGTTTCACTGCGTTTTGTAGCAGAAGCATTAGGGGCGGATGTACATTGGGAGCCAGAAGAAAGAAAGGCCACTATACTTTGTGAGGATAAAAATATAGAAATGTTTGTTGATAGCAATGTACTTTTAGTAAATGGAATAGAACAATCAATAGACACAAACATTGAGATTGTAAATGGTCGTATAATGATTCCAATTAGGTTTATTGCAGAAAACTTAGGCTGTTCCGTAGAGTGGGATGAGTTAGTGTTTTCTGTAATAATTGAAAAAGAAGATGTTGAAGTTCCGCAAGAATACATATACGAGAGAAAATATACAGACGAGGATTTAATATGGCTTGCAAGAATAATAAATGTTGAAGGTGGAGGGCTGTCTTTAGATGCAAGATTAGCAATAGCAAATGTAGTGATAAATAGAAAAGAAAGCCCACGGTTTCCAGACAGTATTCATGATGTTATTTTTGATAGCAGATATAGTGTTCAGTTTCCACCTGCACACAAAGCGGGTTTTAAAGAGTTAGTGCCATCTAAAAAATGCATTATAAGTGCCAAGATGGCATTAGAGGGAATTAACAACATAGGTGATGCTTTATTTTTTAATAATGTACCTTTTAAAAGCAGCAGTGTAACTCTTCACAAGATTATAGATGGGATGTATTTTTATATATAAATACTAGATGAATATTAAAAAATTATTTCAAATTAGCTTTAAATTGTTTATAATAAATGTGTTGAGTTATCGCTTGCAAAGTAATAAAAAGGAAAATATACTAAAAACTTACACAGGTGTTTTTGGTAAAATTACGGGGGTTTTTATGAAACATAGTAAATTTATAAGTTTTATTTTATTAAGTGTTATTATTTTTAGTTTGTCTTCATGCTCAGATTCAGATAATAATAGTGAAGGGGATAAAAATCAGCATTTAAATGGGGTAAATGAGAATAGCATTGTAGCGGAAGTTGCAGATGAAAAAATAACGGCATCAGAATTAAAATTTGTTTTTAGTCATATAAGAAATGTGTTGGAGCAAGATGCTAATTTAGTTGGAGCAGATAAGGGGCAGATAAAAGAGTTTTGGGAAAGTGATGTTGAAGGTGAAAAAAGAGAAGATGTAGTAAAGAGAGAGTGTTTAGAGGATTTAATTGAAATAAAGATATTGGTTAGCAAAGCAAAAGAGGAAAATGTTCAGTTAGATGAATTAGATAATGCGGAGATTGATGAACTTTTAAGGCAATATATTGAAACAAATGGTGGAGAACATCTGGCTGAAATAACATTACAAAATAGTTTTGGCATGACTTTAGAGGACTATAGAAAAATAAATGAAGAATTTGTGCTTTCATCAAAATATAAAAAAGAAGCCACTAAAAAAATTGAAATTGACATGGAAGATTTAAAAAAATATTATAATGACAATATTGACGAAGTTGAAATGGTGACTATAAAGTACATTTTAATTCTTACAGAAACTTATCTTGATGAAGAACCTATGACGGAAGAAGAAATAGCAAAGAAGAGAGAATTAGCCGAAGATGTTTTAAGTATGGCCAAAAACGGTGAAGATTTTGATACTTTATCTGAAGAATATAATGAGGACCCAGAGTCTCGGTTATATGGCAATGAGCTTACTTTCTCCAGGAAAAACGCCAGGGAGGATTTAAAAGAATGGGCTTTTAGTGCGGATGTAGGAGACCTTACCTTGCTAGAAGTACCTGCAGGTTTTATGTTATTAAAGGTTAGTGAGAAACATGGTTTTGAATTTGCTTTAGAAGGAATTAAGCAATTTTTGCAGCAGCAGGAGTTTGAGAAAAACTTAGAACAATGGAAGAGAGAAGACTTTACAATTAATCAGGAACTAATGGACTCCCTTGATATGTTAGAATAATATACTTTGAATAGATTATTAGGAGGTACAATTTATGGTGATAGCTGAAAAAGACTTTTATGACAATGAGATGTTAAATCAACTATCGGAATTGGCAGAGAAAGGCTACAATATTACCCCCGAATTATATAGTAAATTTGATGTAAAACGGGGTTTAAGAGATATTAATGGTAGAGGTGTACTTGCAGGACTTACAAAAATTGGAGAAGTTCATTCATATATTATTGATGAAAATGAAATGGTACCAGTTCCAGGAAGGTTACTTTATAGAGGGATTGACATTAACGATTTAGTAGAGGGTTTTACCAGCGAAGGGCGTTTTGGTTTTGAAGAAGCTTGTTATTTATTATTATTTGGTGAGTTACCTAGTAGAAGTCAACTTGCATCTTTTGAAGGGTTTCTTTCAAGTTATAGAAAACTTCCTAGAAGCTTTGTTCGTGACATGATAATGAAAGCACCTAGCAAGGATATAATGAATGTACTTTCAAGAAGTGTGCTGGCATTATATAGCTATGATGCTATGCCAGATGATACCTCTATTAAAAATGTACTAAGACAGTGTGTCCAAATGATTGCACGGTTTCCTTTGTTAGCTGTATATGGACATCAGGCATATTCCCATTATCATGGTGATAAAAGTCTTTTTATTCATAGTCCAAGGGAAGACCTTAGCACTGCAGAAAACATTTTGCATATGTTAAGACCGGATAGCAAATTTACAAAGCTGGAAGCATCAGTTTTAGACCTTGCACTTGTACTTCATGCTGAACATGGAGGAGGAAATAATTCTACTTTTGTCACCCATGTGGTAACTTCAACGGGAACAGATACATATTCTGCTATGGCAGCTTCTCTAGGTTCTCTTAAAGGTCCTAAACATGGTGGGGCTAATATAAAAGTTATTCAAATGTTTGAAGATATTAAAGAAAATATAAATGATTGGAATGATAACGAAGAAATTGCAAACTATCTTGATAAAATCTTAAGAAAAGAAGCCTTTGATAAATCAGGTTTGATTTATGGAATGGGACATGCTGTTTATTCTATATCAGACCCTAGAGCAGTTATACTTAAGGAATACGCTTCTAAGCTTGCATTAAACAAAGGGGTTGAAGATGAATTTAAGCTATATTCTAAAATAGAGAAAATAGCCCCTGAAGTGATAGGAAAGGTAAGAAAAATATATAAGGGAGTTAGTGCAAATATAGATTTCTATTCTGGGTTTGTATATAAAATGCTAGGTATTCCACCTGAATTATACACACCTATATTTGCTATTTCCAGAGTAGTTGGATGGAGTTCTCATAGAATTGAGGAAATATCAAATAGAGGAAAAATAATTAGACCAGCATATAAAAGTGTTGCCCAAAGAAGAAAATATGTGAAGATAGACAAAAGGTAAATTTTAGACAAAAGAATAAATCACAAAATAGTTCAATTGAGGACGATTTTTATACATTTCAAACGCATTTAAGTACAAAAAAAAATAAATATAATATAATATGAATTACGACGATTTAAAAACAATTCCAGTAGATTTGTCAGGGATGTGAAATGAAAGTTTCACATCTTTGACTTTAAAAAGCTGATTGAATTACTTTGATTCTAATCCGAGTAACTCTTTTAGTTTTTTAAATTTAGCTTTGCTTACTGGGATGTCGTCATCTAACCCTTTTAATTTAGCAATGTAGCTGTTAGAGCCAAGCCAAGGACTTAGCTTTATTATGTGGTTTATATTAACAAGATAACACCTGTGACACCTAAAAAAATTAGAATCTTTTAATTGGTTTTCTAAAAAATCTAAAGTTTCTCTTATGGTATATTGATCGTTATTTGTCACTGCAACAGCGCATCTTTTTCCAGATGTAAAATAAACAATATCATGTATATTCAATACAAACATTTCGTCTTCTTTCCAAACCATGATTTTTTCACTACATAAAGAAAGCTTTTTTTCTATATTACTTACTCTTTCCATTAGATTTGAAATACAATTATAAATTAGTTCGTTATCATTATCAGCATTTGAATTAAAGTCACTTCCTGAAAAATCTTCATTTCCTTTTTTAATTGATAAAAACTCTGATAAAATATTATCAAGAGCCTGAGAGGTTATAGCATAAAAATTGTCAACAGTTGAAGAGGTTTTAGAATCCTCTGGTGGCAATTCTTTACTTACTTTTTTAATAGCCTCTATATTTTGTTGTATAGTTGTTAAAGCAGAATTAATTTTTTCGCAAGCACTTTTTATATAAGATTTAATAGATGATATTTCAGAATTATTGCAAGCTTCATTTAAGGAATTGAGATTATGATTTTTCTTATCAGCATTATTTTTATTCTTGCGTAAAATATCTTCAATTGAAGAAGATAATAAGTCTATATCCCAAGGTTTTTGTATAAATTTCTGTATTACTCCACTATTAACCATATCTTTTACTGCATCAAGGGTTGCCTGACCTGTAAGAAGTATGCAAGAAGTAGAAGGAGAAATCTTCTTTATCTTTTTAAACAGCACATTACCTTTCATATGTGGCATTATATAATCACATATTACTACAGGAATTTCCGTATCTTCAGATATAAGTTCTTCTATGAGTTCTAATGCTTCTTCACCACTTTCCGCAGTTTCAACTTGAAAGGCATAGTTAAATTTAGCCTCAAGTTGCTTCTTGAGACTGTCAAGAACTATTTTTTCATCATCCACGCACAAAACAACTGGAATTCCCATTATACTATCTCCATCCAATAAATATTATTTATTCTAATAAAGTTTAAATTTATATTTTAAACTGATTATTGAAAAATTCTATTTTAGCTTAAACAGAGGCTAATTTAAAGGCAAGTTATTTTTACGGAATTATTGTTCTACTAATTTTAGCATATCCTTAAGTTTGTTCACTTCAGATTCAACACTAGATATTTTTTCATTATCACATAAATTAATCATACTTTTCAGCTTCAATACTGTCGTATACATTTTTTTTAAGGTATTTAAATCAGATATAATTTTATTTGCTTCATCAGAGTTTAGCCGTTGTTCCTCTAAAAGAGAATTTTCTGCCCTTTGTATTTTTTGTTGTATTTGTATTTCCTTACCAGAGAGAAAAAGTAAATTCTCTTGTTGTTTCTTTTTTACATAATACAATTCTAAAGATTCAGTTACAGCTTTTTTAAGTTCTTCTTTATCCCAGGGTTTATCAAAATACTTATATAGCTCAGCATTATTTATTGCATTTGCTACTCCTTCAAGAACTGCCTGACCTGTAAGCAATATTTTAAATGTATCTGGGGATCTTTTGTGAACTTCGCTAAGTACCACATCGCCTTTCATTCCTGGCATTATATAATCACAAATAATAACAGGAATATCATAACCGTCTTTTTGAAGCTCATCTACCAATTCAAGAGCCTCTGAGCCGCTTTCAGAAATTTCTATAGTATATTTATTATCATCAATATAAGTTGATAATTCTGACCTTAAGCTGTTTAAAACAATTCTTTCATCATCTACCAATATAATTACAGAATTGTTGGAGAATTTATAATTCACTAAATCCCTCCAAAAATATTAATTATAAATAGTACTTACCGATATAATTATATAATATTTTTGCAAATATTTAAATAGAAATAAGCAAAAATGGTTATAAAAATCGGATTTATTACAGAATATAGCAGTAAAAACAGTTATATTTTACATCAAAGAGATTTTTTGTAGAAAAACGAAAGGATATTAACATATGAAGTTTTTTTATGATTTTTATGATGATTTAAAGGAAGTATTTGAAAGATGTAATAAAATCATATCAAAATATCCTGAAGGATTAAAGGATGCAGGTATAAAGAATCTTAGCAAATATAATGTATTTGAAGAAAATGCTTCAAAAAATTATATATGCTATTTACTTTCCTTTTGGGTAAATCATCAATGTGGCCTTAAAAAGGAAATATGTATAGAAATAACTGCTGCTAATATATTCATGATGTTATTTGCCTTTATACAAGATGACATAATAGACAGGGAAATAGAGGATAAGGATATATCTAAAATGATTGTACTTGGCAATTTATATTTTTCAGAATTTATGTCCATTTACAGAAAAGTTTTTAAAAACCATGAAAAGATATGGGATTATTATGATTTTTACATGAAAAAATGGAGTAAATCCATTGTAGATGAACAGATAAATATAAACAAAAAAATACCTTTGCAAAAGGATAAAATGGTATCTTTAATTTCAGCCAAAGCAGAGTTAATTAAAATTGCTGTGGTGGGAATTTGTATTTTAGCAAAAAGGGAAGAACTATTAGATATGTATTTTAAAGCGGTTGACAGAGTTTTATTTTCTCTTCAAATAGCAGATGACTATATAGATTGGGAAAAAGACCTTAAATGCGGCAATGCAAATATTTTATTGAGGGAATTTATAAAAAAAAGAGGGGAAAAATGTGATGAGAATATAGAGAAATCTCATGTGAAAGAAGAGATAATTTTTGGAACTCTATTAGATGATCTATATATGGCGTTAGTCGAAAACTCTCATAATTTAAACTTAATAATTGGGGATGAAAACATGTATATAAAAGAATTCAATGACAGTATATTTAATTTTATGAAAGTTCAAAGAGAAATTTGTTTAGCAAAAAGGAGGGAAATAAAATTAGGTGGATTTTTTAGTTGGGTTGACAAAAATATTTTTAATAAATAATTGAAGTGAGTGCTGCCTGTAGAAATTTTAAAAAGCTTATGAAAGGTTATGATATAGCAAATTGACAAAAAAAGGAGGAAGTAAAATGAAAGCAGAAGAGCTTAGGGAAAAGATAATAAATAGGGCTATTTGCGATGATGAATTTAAACAAAACTTATTAAAAGAACCTAATAAAACCATTGAAAAGGAGTTTGGCATATCTACGGGAAATATCCAAATAAGAGTTCTTGAAGAAAAGGCAAATCTGTTTTATATTGTAATCCCATATTCAGGCAATGATCCTCATGGAGGGGATTATGATTGGTAAATAATAAAAAAACAGATGTTGTCTTTGCAATGAATATTACTTAAGGTTTTTATCATCTATGGAATCTTTATTTATTGGAATATAGACAGAAAAGGTTGTTTTGCCAGGTCTAGTGCTCACTTCAATTTTTCCTCCGTGATTATTAATAATTGTAGTTACAATATCAAGACCTAATCCTGTTCCTTCACCTAAGGGTTTAGTTGTAAAAAAAGGCTGAAAAATTTTATCCTTTATGTTATCAGGAATTCCTGAACCTGAATCGGTAATTGATACAATTATGTTATTATTTTTTGTATATGCGTCTATTGTAAGTACTCCTTTATATTCCATAGCTTGAATGGCATTGTGAATTATATTTGTCCATACTTGGGTAAGCTCATCAGCGTTGGACTTAATTTTAGGAATATCAGTATAATTCTTTACAACTTCAATGCCAGACTTGATTTTATTATTATATATTGTAAGTACAGTTTCAATAGTTTGAATTACATCTGTGTCTTCTTTTTCAGTTGGATTACTTTGATGGGAATAGGATTTTAGTGCAAATACAACTTTAGTGTTTTTTTCAGCAGCTAAAGATATGGTATATGCACTGTTTTTAAGATTTATAGTTAAATGAGCAATTTCTATTATTATGTGTAATTTAGGATTTTCTAAAATTTTAATATATGGCTGATAATCTGATATACCTAAAGATGTGAGCTGGTCTGCTAATTTGTGTGCATTTTTTATTTCTAGTTGATTTAATTCTTTTAAAAGAGCTCTTTTGTGTTTCCGCTCATCTTTTGTAGAAATATAATTAGTGTTGTTTTTTGAACTTTTAATAAGAGACAAAAGCATTTGAATTTTTTCAGGTGTAGCATCTTTTAAGAAATAAGATAATAAATTAATGAGGTTTTCAATATATTCTACCATATTATTAACTGATGCCTGTATAGCTCCTAAAGGAGTGTTAAGTTCATGGGCAATTCCTGAAACAAGCTGACCTAATGCAGCCATTTTTTCTGATTTTATCAATTGTTCCTGAGTATTTTTTAGCATTTCTAAAGTTTCACTTAGTTCTATATTTGATGCATGCAGCTCTTCATTAAGTAAAGTAAGTTCACTATTTGCCTCTTGAAGCTGAGAGGTTCTTTCAATAACTTTATCTTCTAAAGTTCTATTTAATTCTGCCAGTCTGTCTCTGGACTTTTTAACTTCATTCCACATTAAATCCAATTGAGCATTCTTTTTCTCAAGCCTTTTTGAATAAAGAATTGTTTTATTGTGAAGAGAAGTAATTTTTCTCGCTAGAATAATTATCTGGGAAAATATAAAAATAAGTATACCCCATTGAAAAAGTGAAAATCTATAGTTATTAGAATAAAATAAAAATATAAACATTTCAGTGATAAGAATACCTGCAAAACCGCAAAAACCAGCCATAAATATTTTAGCATCAGTATTTCCTTTATAGGAGTTATATGTTGCAGTTGCTATAAGTATTATCATGCTAATTAATGACCATCCTCCAAGAATGTAAACGTAAGCATGATAACCCAATTCAAAAACTCCCGTATTGTGTAAAAGCATAATAATAAACACAATTATATTTATTTTTAAGGATATATTTATTATTTTTTTATAGCCTTCTCCAAAAATTTGTTTGAAAAAATAAGTTACTGAAATTAAGGAACCTAGTATCAGAGTACTTAAGTATCCATTATACACCCAATTAAATCTGGGGAATTTTCCAATAAAATTTGAAAACTGTACAATATACACCAACCCCATGCACATTAATACAGGGCATAGGGAGAGAACAATTTTTTTACTAGGACCAGCAATAAGAAATGCTGAAATAAGCAAAAGTATGCTTAAAAACACCAATGAAAATCCAATTACTTCACTAACATATCCTTTTTTTGCAAACAAAGAAAATATTTTTTGGTAATCTCCAAAATAAACATTTTTGACAGGCCCAAATCTATGATAAAGATTTAATGATATCTTAATATACAGATAATGTCCGTAGTCGTCAGGGATAAGTGGGACTATAAATGATTTTTTGTCAGTATTTGAACGCAAGTGTTTGTTATCAAAAATTAACCGCTCATTTATATACATTGAAATGGATTCGCCATAAATCTCTTGAAAGTAAATAGCAGGAGATACCCAATTAGCAGAAGGTATTTTTATTCTCAGCCAAACTGTATCACAATTTTTAGGTCTTTCCATATAGGTTAATATATTTTCAATATCATTCCACTTCAAATTATCTTGTTGTAAATCTCCTATACAGTATTGCCAATTTTCGTTCAAAGTAATGTAGGAATTGTTATTAGAGGAAGTAGAATAAACAGGTATAGAAGCAAAAAAGATTAAAAATAAAAGTAATACTGTAAAGGCGTTTTTAAAACTATATTTCATTATTTATCTCTCCTGTTTTTTGTAGACTTATTCTATTTAGAATAGCTATAAACATATTAATAATTAAATTATATATGCACCTATCCTGTGTGTCAAAATATTTTACTACAGAATAAATTGGATTATTGCATTTTTCTTATTTATTTGATAAAGTTTAAATGTAAATTGTTCTTTTGTAAACTTTTTTTATACACACTAGTACTTTTCGTAGATTTATGTTAGTTCTTTGTGATTTATGTTAGTTTTTGTGATTTGTGATAATATTTATAAAACTATGCTGTATTCTTTGCAGGTTATATTTGTATCTATTTATAGAGCATTTTTATATAATAAAAATCAATGGGAGGTCGTTTTTTATGAAAAAATCTATTATGAAAAGAATTTCTCTAATGCTTTTAATCAGTGTTTTAGTTATGATGTTTGTTGGGTGTAATGCAGATACCGACACAGAAGAACCAATGAACTCTCAAGAAACCCAAGTTCCAGCAACTCAAGAGGGAGAAGATGAAAATACAGATGTTCCAGAAGAGATTGAGGAAGAGGAAGAGATAGAAGATGAAGGAGATGGCACTCCTTTTAATAATGGGGATAAAAAAAGAGTTAAAGCAAGAGGATTATACTTAACTGCATCTACAGCTGGCGCAAGACTTGACCACTATATTGAACTTGCAAATACTACTGAAATAAATGCCTATGTTATAGATTTAAAAAATGACTATGGTACAGTAGGATATAATTCAAATGTTCCATTAGCAAATGAAATAGGGGCAGTGGAAGTTAGATTTGATATTGACAAAGTTACAACTAAATTAAAAGAAAATGATATATATACAATAGGAAGAATAGTGGTTTTTAAAGATCCTATTCTTGCAGAAAAAAAGCCTGAATATGCTATAAAAAACAAAGATGGAGGGTTATATGTTTTTAATGGCACAAACTGGATTGATCCTTATAATGAAGAGTGTTGGAAATATGCAATAGATATTGCAAGAGAAGCATTAGACAAAGGATTTGATGAGATACAATTTGATTATATAAGATTTCCAGATGGAAAAAGAAGTGATATGGTGTTTGAAAGTAAAGACGATAGAGAAGCACCTGAAGTTGTAAATGACTTTTTAGCATACGCAAGAAAAGAGTTAGAAGGAGAAATACTATCCGGTGATATATTTGCAATTGTTTGTGAGACCCCTGGTGATACAGAAGGGATAGGGCAAGTTTTTGAGGATATTGGAGAGAACTTAGATTATATATCTCCTATGATATATCCTTCTCATTATGCACTAGGACAGTCCATTAATGGTGTGGTATTTCCAAAGCCGGATTTAGACCCGTATGGAATTGTTTTAAATACTCTTTTAAAAGCTAAATCAAGGTATGAGAAGGTGGAAGGACATACACCTATTATAAGACCGTTTTTGCAGGATTTTACTGCCTCCTGGATAGGTGCCGGCAATTATCAAAAGTACGGAACTGAACAGGCAAAACAGCAAATAAAAGCTGTTTATGATGCAGGATATGAAGAATGGTTTTTCTGGGATCCATTTAACAATTACAGTACAGATGCTTATGAAAAAATTAATTAGATGAAATAAAAAAACCGTCCAACTGATTTAAACATTTGGACGGTTTTTTAAAAAAGTTTAACTAAATATTTATATTTAGTTTTTGCCATTTGATATATCTATAACGTTAACCATGTTTATTCCGGATACAGCTTTAATTTTTTCAACTATTTCTTTTGATATTTTTCCATTAATATCTACAATGGTGTAGCCAGTTTTATCTTTGTTTTTGCTGATCATGTCTGCAATATTATAATTGTTTTGTGCAAGTATTGTAGTAATTTGCCCTAACATATTAGGAATATTATCATGAGCACTTATTATTCTTGTATCTCCGGAAAAAGGAAGCTCGCAATTAGCGTAATTAACAGAATTTCTTATATTTCCTTTTTCTAAAAAATCTCTAAGCTGGCTTGCTGCCATTAGAGCACAATTTTCTTCAGATTCAGGAGTAGAGGCTCCTAAGTGGGGAATTGCTATTATATGCTCATTTCCAAGCAGCTCTTCTTCTGGAAAATCTGTTACATAACATGCTACTTTTCCATTTTCAATAGCTTCTAAAACTGCTTTGTTGTCAACTAATCCGCCTCTTGCAAAGTTCAATATTCTTACGCCTTTTTTCATAATTTTTAAAGTATTTTTGTTTATCATACCACTTGTGTTTTCATTAAAAGGTACATGTATACTAATATAATCTGAAATAGAAAGTAAATGATCAAGGCTTGAAGCTTTTGCAACATTACTTGAAAGTTCCCATGCAGAATTTATTGAGATAAAAGGGTCATAGCCTATTACATTCATTCCAAGTGACAAAGCATCATTTGCAACCATTACACCTATAGCACCAAGTCCAATAACTCCAAGTGTTTTCCCTTTAATTTCAGGACCACTAAATTGTGACTTCCCTTTTTCAACAAGTGCTGATACTTCGCTTCCATTTCCTTTTAAGGATTGAGCCCAAGATATTCCGGCATGAATTTTTCTTGAGGATAAAAGTAGAGCTGCAAGCACAAGTTCTTTAACGGCATTTGCATTAGCTCCTGGAGTATTAAATACAACAATGCCTCTTTGGGTGCATTTATCTATAGGAATGTTATTAACGCCAGCACCAGCCCTAGCAATTGCTTTTAATTTAGGAGGCAACTCCATGTCGTGCATTTTAAAGCTCCTTAAAATTATTGCGTCAGGATTTGAAATTTCAGTTGCTATTTCATATTGATCCCTTGGAAAAATCTCCAATCCCTTTGCGGAAATTTTGTTTAGAGTTTGAATAGTAAACATTTTTTTCACCTACCTATTAAAAATTTATTATTTGCACTATCATTTTAAAAATTGTAGTTTCTGACATACTATTCTTCTCAAAAACTTATATTATAATATAAAATGATAAAAATATTAAGTGTATATTTGAAATTTACAATAAATCATTGAGATTGTCAATAGTTTAACGAACTTTTT
>JAAYTS010000337.1 GCA_012517995.1 Clostridium sp. | reverse complement strand
ATTGTTTATCAAAGGCTTCTTGGATGGGCGGGAAATCTTCTCGGAGCAATGTGGATAACACAAGTATACTTTATTGTAATTCTAGGTATGATTGAGCCAGTGACCACATCGCTCATTATAGTCTGGATTTACTACTACTATCTTGAGCAAAGCAAATCCATGGTTCAACAGGAAAATATGTAATCGTTTAAGGTTTTTTATAAAATGAAAACAAGGATACCATGAAACCCGAACCGAAAGGAAAAACATGAAAAAGAAGATAATTTTCCTAATTGCGATCCTACTAATTCTATGTGGATGCTTAGGTAAGCAAGAACAGAACGAATTGAAATCCTACGGTATAATACCGCTGGATAGACTAACAGAATCAAAAAGCTCAGATATTCTTTTAATCAAGGAAGCCTTTGATAAACAATATAAACAGTATTATCTCAGAGAACTGGAATCTGACAACTGCTATTTAGGCTGTCCCTTGGAGATCTATGAGCTAGGCGAGAAGGAAATAAAAAATTTTTCCAGTAAGCAGACTATCCAAGATCAGATGGTTACTTCAAGAGAATACCTATTCCCCGTTATAGATAAAGATTGGCCTATACCCGATTTGTCGGACACACAGTAGTTAGGTAAAATAACAACTGTGGAGGGATTAATAAATGGGGAACAATGGAAAACGTTATGATACTGAATTCAGGGCAGATGCAACCAGATTAGTTAAAGAAAACGGCAGATCAGTCGCAAGTGTGGCAAAGGATCTGGGAATAAATCCACAGACTCTGAGAAATTGGTTAGGAGAAGATAAAAAGAGACAATCTCCTGATAAAGCAAGGATAATGGAGCTGGAGGCTGAATTAAGAGCTGAAAAGCGTAGAAATACTGACTTAGAGGAGTCGGTAGCAATATTAAAAAAAGCTGCGGCCATCTTCGCGACAAGCAACCGGAAGTAACCTATAAATTTATCAAGGAACATAGCTCCGTATTCCCGGTTGAGAAGATGTGCCAGGTCCTCGAAGTATCGCGGAGCGGCTATTATGATTGGAAAGACCGGCTCCCAAGTAAACGTAAGCTTGAGAACCAAGAAATACTTAAAACTGCCCAACAAAGTTACGATGAATGTCATGGCATGTGCGGTCTGGACAAAATCCTTGCGGATGTAAGGGAAAAGTTTCCCCATTGCAGCCGTAAGAGACTTTACGAAATCCAGAAGAAAAACAAGCTATATGCAAAACGGAAAAAGAAATTTAAAGCTACAACAAATTCCAATCATAAACTGCCAGTGGCAGAAAACCTTTTAAATCAGGATTTTACGACCAATAGACCGGCTGCCGTGTGGGTAACGGATATCAGTTACATAAACACTTATGAAGGATGGCTGTACCTGGCCACTGTAAAAGATATATTCACCAAGGAGATAGTGGGCTGGGCAACAGACAATAACATGAGAACAGAGCTTTGTATTAGAGCTCTAGAGAATGCTGTCAGAAGACATAAACCACCCAAGGGAATTATTCACCATTCAGATCGAGGCGTACAATACTGCAGCAGGGACTATCAGGCGGTTCTGAAAAAATACGGAATGATCTGCAGCATGAGCCGGAAAGGTAATTGTTATGATAACGCCTGTGCGGAGACGTTTTTCAGCACTATAAAATGTGAGATGCTCTACCATAAACGCTATATGACTCGGGAACAGGCCCGCCAGGACATCTTTTGGTATATAGAAGTGTTCTATAACCGCAAAAGGAGGCACCAAGCCCTGGGATACATAACCCCGGCGGCATTTAAACAAAGATATTTGGGGCAAAAGGCAGCTTAAAAAGCTGGAATTATGAAATATTGAGCAATATTGCGATTCCGTGAGAAAACCTAACTATGGACTGTCTGTTTTATCGGGAAAACCCCAGATTACAAAAAGGTAGAAACCCTGTACGTTTATGTGCGTAATCAATGTTTCCTCGGTGATAGCCCTTAACATCCATAATAATATAGAGGCTCAAATCAACTAGATATTGGAAACAATACTAAGGTAATTTGTTAGGGGGTCTTTTTTAGGCCAATAATAGCTAAATTCTATATTAGGGACGTTGTAATTTGATGATTAAGCCATACCGTCATATTATTTCCCGAATTCGGATTTTAAAATGCTTAT
>JAAYTS010000298.1 GCA_012517995.1 Clostridium sp. | reverse complement strand
TTAGAAGTAGTTCCTATAAAATCCATAGGGGTAGAGCAGCAATCACACTGCCTTTCATTTTCTTCAAGTTTGTGATGAATTGTTACCCTTTCTAATTCTGATAAATTCTCTTTTTTAGTATTCTTTATTGTATAGCAAATTTTTTAGTATTTATATCCGTTAATTCTTTTACGCTTACAGATAAATAATGCAAAAAATCAACAAAACTAACTTTTGTGTGTCTAAAGTCACGAAGAAAAGTGACCAAAGTCACGAAAAAAAGTGACTTGGTCACGAAAAAAAGTGACTTGGTCACGAAAAAAAGTGACTAAAAGGACCTTTAAAAATATGTTGATAGGTAGTATAATATTATTTATAATTGAAATTGTAGAAAATTAAATAATATTTGCGCATAAACAAGAATATTTATATAAAAAAGAGTTTAAATGGTTTTTTATATAATTTTGTATATAAATTTAATATTTTTTAAGAGTTCACAGGGGGGGGTTAAGTTGGAGATTCTTTTAATAGCTGGAGGAATGCATAATATAGCTTTAAATTATAGAGAGAAAAAAACAAATATTGTTAATAAAGATCCTCTATTTCTAGATAGTGTACCTGATTTTATTGAGACTTTAGATATAATGCCTAAGGGATTATTAATAATTGAACAATCATCTTCAAATCAGTTTAATGATAATCAATTAATAAATCTTTTAGAATGGATGAAAGACAATAATATGGAAAATGTACCTGTGGTCTTTTTGACCAGAGATTATTATAAAGGATCTGGAATTATTAGTAAATATTCTAATGTAACTATAATAGTATCTGATTATATAAGGATTCCAATCTTTCTTTTAAAAGAAGCCTACAAAAAACTGAATATTAAAGAAAAAGAAAATCTAAAAGAGGAAACTCAAAAAGAAGAAAAAGATATTGTTAAAAAGAAAAAGTCAATATTAGATCGTTTTCGCTTAAACACTAAGAAAAATCAAGAGATAGAAGCAACAGAACATTTGACAAATGAGTTTGATAAGATAAGTAAAAGCATATGTCGAGTTATTGCAATTACAGGACATAGGGTGTCTGGAGTAACTAGTTCTGTTGTGAATATAGCTACTGAAGCTTCAAAAAGAGGTTTAAACACCATGATAATAGATATGGACATTGACTATAGAAGTACAAATATGTATTTTAGTGAGTTTCATGAAAAAACAAAAAAAGACGAAGAAATCAATGCGTCTCTTATAAGAACTCTTGCAAAACCACAGGATTATAAAATTACTACATTCAATGTTAAAGATAATCTGTGGTTAACCTCTTTAGGATATGACTTTAACGATACAAGACTAATACAAAAGTTTTATAATAGTGTAAAATTTTCTAGTATGATATCAGTTTTTAGAAATCAATTTAATTTAGTAATTTTAGATATGCCTTTAGATTTACTAAAAAACTTTAAAGATGCACTTATATATATAGATATATTTGGTTTATGTGTTTCAAATAATCTTCATTCAGTACTTAGTACATTAAGAAATTTGGAGGTGGTTTTTGATCCTGAGAGCATTTTACATATAAATGCAAAATCTAAGTTATTAGTAACTAAATATAATAACGGTTCCAGGTTTCAAGGTGATATATTTACCCA
This sequence comes from Clostridium sp., assembly GCA_012517995.1. Taxonomy (GTDB): domain Bacteria; phylum Bacillota; class Clostridia; order Acetivibrionales; family Acetivibrionaceae; genus Herbivorax. The sequence continues at coordinate 11,642 of JAAYTS010000298.1, read as the reverse complement.
GGACAAGATATGTGAAGTAATGATTTCAGGCTTAAGTGATTATTTTACGTATCCAATATCTTCGGCAGGGATTATTCCTTATAGTCAAGAATTTGACTTACAAATTGAGAGAGATATTCCGATAATAAAAACATCAAAAGATTTTGAGGAAGCATTTGGAAATATATTATTAAGATTAGTGGAGGGGGCTAAATAAATGGATTTAAGCAATATAAAAAGTATTTCACCAGGAAAAAAACTATTTAAAAAATTGTTGGCAGTTATCTTTGCTATAGGAATTATTATAATTTCTTATGTTATATTGTCTAATGCAGATAAAGCTGCGACTGATACAGTTGAAGTTCTAAGAGTTAAATCGGGTAGTGGAATTCCTGCTTTTGCAGTTATAACAGAGGATAAAATTGAAAAATATAAACTTATTAAAAAAGAGTATACAGAAGATATGATTTTAGCCGAAGATATTTCTAGTATAGTAAATAAATATACAAAATATTATTTACGGCAAAACAGCATACTTTACAAGGATCAATTTACAGATGAAAAACCATTGAGAAATAAATGGTTATATGAAATGAGTGAAGAAAATGAGGTGCTAACCCTTCCTTATAATCTTTTAGAATGTGGTGGCGATATACTCATGCCAGGTGACAGAGTGAGAATACGTGTATCATATGAAACTGAAACAACCTCAGCATCTAACAGCGCTAACAATCCAAATCAGGTTGTAACAATGACAAAGGGAAAAACAATTAAAACAGATATATTATTTGAAAGTATCATTGTAAAGGATATGTTAAATGCAAACAGTCAGTCTATTTATGAAGTATATCAGGAAGTTATTAAGTTAGATGAAGATACCCGGCAAGAAGTTATGAAAAGTGAGGATTTCTTAAAAGGCATTCAGCCAAGAGCCCTTTTGCTTGAAGGAACAAAGGAGCAAATGAATAAGTTTTCTGAATATAATGCTTATTCAGGTAAAACCTTTTTGATAACCATATTAAGCAGAGCAGAAAGCGATGTTATATTAGATTTTAGAGATGAGGTGGGGTTATATGGAATTGAAAGGCAAAAATAGATTATCTGAAATAATAAACAAAATATCTTCAAAAGAACTAATTGGAGCAGAGCTTCAAGAAAGTAAACTTATGTATAGTGTAATTGGATTTATTCCTTCTTGCGACTTTGTAGACAATGCCCTTTTAATAAGTAATTTAGGCTATCTTCTTAGTCAAAAAGGTTTAAATACATGTATTTTAGATTTTAAGGTTTTTTATCCAAATTTGTATCAGTTTCTAGACGTAACCCCTAATAAGAAGTCTGATGGATTAATTAAAGTACTAAAAAGTGACAAAGTAGACATAAGAGGGGAAATACTAAGTACGAGGTATGAAAAACTTTATCTTTTGTCTCCTAGTCCTCATGATTTGATGGAAGAGTACTATGATTTTGAATTTGAAAATGTGGAGCGTGTGATAACTACCTTAAAAAGTATATTTGATATTGTACTTATTGATATTCCTAATAATCCGCCTTTGGAATTTTGCTTAGGAGCAGTGAAATACTGTCACATGGGTTTTTTTACTGCCACTGAAAGGGTGGAGTGTGTTGGAAATATGATAAAATTTTTGGATTATGCTGCTTCAGTAGGAATAACTACCTCTAAGTTTACAAATGTAATATTTATGAATCTTATGGGGTTTGATTACGACTATAAAGTTATGGAAGAAATGAGGTTTAATATTGTAGCAAAAATTCCTTTTGTTAAATCTGCAATTACATACGCATTAGAAGGAAGAATTTATGTTAAAGATAATCCGTTGATAAATAAATATTTTAGAAGAGAATTACATGAACTTGCAGATGGTCTTGCAGAACAGTAAAGAAGGGGTGAAGAATTTTGCTTAACAGAGGAAAAATCAGCAATATGCAGCAAAAATTATCGTATAAATTTGATACAAACGAAAGTAACGAAGAAACTTTAAAAAACAAGTTTACAACCATTAGCTTTGATGAAGCTTTAGAGTTGTGCCAGAAGTATATTACTAAAGTAGCCACAAATGCTTTTAGAAAAGAAAATGACCCTGCAAGAAAGAGGGAAATGACAAGGGCATATATTTATGAATTTGTAGATTCCCAAAAGCCTAAAGTAGAGGGTTTTGACGATTTAGGAGACTTAAAAAAAGCTCTTACCAATGAAATAACTCATTATGGACCAATTACAAAAGCCATGATGGATTCTACAATAGATGAAATACGGGCTAATGCTCCTGATCAGATTTTTATTGAAAGCGGAGGTAAAAGCATCCGTTGGGATCAGAATTTTGCTGACAGGGAGCATATGGAAAGGATAATATCAAAACTTATAGGTGTATCTAAAGTCCGACTTACACCTAAAATTCCCATGGTAAATGCACGTACAATTGAAGGATACAGAGTAAATGCAACCCATGCAGAAATATCTCCATATAATATGCCAGCTTTTGTTGTCAGGAAGTTTAACAAAAAAAGCATTACTCCAGAAGTAATGATAAAAAACGAAACTTTTTCAACAAATATGTTTAAGCTTCTTTCCTTGATTCCAAAGGCTAATTTGTCCTGGATTACAGTGGGACCTACTGGAAGTGGTAAAACCACTCTAAATGAGATTTTAGTAAAAGAAATTAATCCTTTATACAGGATAATAACTATAGAAAACCCATCAGAAATGAGACTTATACGTAGGGAAGGTAATAGTGAACATGGCAGGGTAATTAATGACGTTTTGCAGTATGAATCTGTTCCAGATGATGACGATTCCAGTCCGGCGACTATGGAAAATCTTCTTATAAATGCTATGAGGCAGTCTCCACACTGGATAGGTCCTGGTGAGCTTAGAACTCCCGGGGAATTTGCTACTGCCTTAAGGGCGGCACAGACTGGTCACTATTTCTTTACAACATTGCATGCAGAAGGGGATAAAGAAGCAATATATCGATTTTTGACAGCATATCTTATGGCTTCTAACGAGCCAGCAGAACTTGCACTTAGAAATATATGCAATGCTGTGAAGTTTATAGTTTATCAAGAAAAACTGGCAGACGGAACCAGAAAAGTAACATCTATATCTGAAGTTTTAGGGTCAGAAGGTTTAGAACCAGTGATAAACCCTATTTACAAATTTGTATGTGAAGATGTTTTAGAAGAAGAGGGTACTCATAAGGTGCTTAAAATACTTGGAAAACATATAAGGGTTGGTAAGCTTTCGGAAAAAGTTCAACAGTCTATGCTCAAAGCTGGGATTAAAAAAAGCAGGTTTGAGTTTTTAACAGAGCCACCAAAAGCTACAGAGAGAGAGGTGTATGAACCAGATGGACTTAACATTAGTTATTAGTATTATGTTGGGAATAGCAGCATTTGTCTTGATAAATATAATTTTTGAAGTTAAATTTTTCGAGGGTGGTTTAAAGGCTTTTCTCGATGTACTTGACGTATTGGCAGAAAGTTTAGGAAGATATAATACAAAAAGATATATCGAACGTGTAAAAAAAGAAAGGATAATAAAGAGAAAAGAAAATATTTTTGTTAAATACAATAGATTGATAGAAGGACTTATACTTGACTTTAATATGCCATTTACCCTTGAAAGTTTTACATCTATACTATGTATACTTTTTGCAATAAGTGTTCTTGTTATAGTTGTTTTTATGCAAAACATAACTCTTTCTGTGGTTATTGCAATATCTATTTTCATAGGTATGCTTACATATTTTGTTATGCAGTCTAAATCTATTAAAGCAGAAAGACTTGAAAATATAATGGATGCAGAAGATTTAATATGTCCTTTAGCCCGTGAAGGTGTTTTAGTTGCAATAAAAAAAGTAATGGAAAGTGAAGAATCTATAAGCCCAAATATAAGACCTTATTTCCAGCAGTTTATAGATAATTGTGAAAATAATGGATATTCTTTCAGACAAGCTATAATCCTATTAAATAGACAGTTAGGTCCTAAATTTGACAACTTTACAAAAAAGGCAATTGTTTTTGAATATAATGAAAGAAAGGGTATGGCAGACATATTTTTAGACATTGTTGATGAAAATGCAGTTTTAAGAGAAATAAACTCTAGAAAAGACAGGATTTTTAGGAAAATGAACAGGGATTTTCTAATAAAAACGGTAATTATTATTTTGTTTTTCTTGTATTCATTGACAGTTGAAGGTTTCAGGGAATTTATGCTGCATAATGATTGGGGAAAATTCATAAATACTGTACTTATAAGTGCAATATGCTTAAGTTTTGCAAGGTGTCAGGCACTTCAGGGCAATCTTGGTCCAGGGGGTGAAATTCAGTGACTTTTTTAGCAAAGTTTTTTGCATTTGCTTCAATTTTATATTTAATTAAAACACTCATTTATCCATTTTTTAAGCCAGTGAGTAAAAAGCAAAAAAAACGCATGCGTATGTATGTGAAAGAGCGCAAAAATGTAAAGTTTAAAGAAAAGGTAAAAGATTTCAAAAAAGAATTTGCACATAAATATGTAAAAAAATTAATTGGAATTTCTGAAAGACAGAGATTTCAAAAGATAATTGATAGGCTTGATCTTGGAATAAAACCGGAAGAGATTAGGCTAGAACAGTTAATATATGCATTTGGTGCAATAATTTTGACGATACTTATGGCAAGTGCAAATAAGATTTTAGGTTTTATAACTGCAATTTTTATCGTGCTAGGATGGTTATATCCAGTTGAAGAACTTGAAAAGATAATAGAAAAAAAAGACAAGAATATCTCCTTGGAATTTCCATCATTTTACAGCATGGTGTATTATCAATATTCTAAGTCTGTAAACATTTATCTTGCCGATGTAATAAAAGACTATATCCTAAATGCCGGACCTGATATGGCAGAGGAACTTGGTGTAATGTTAGACAATATGGACTATGGAGAGGAGTTTGCTTTAAAACAGCTAAAAAGACGTGTTCCGGTACACCAGATAATAAAGTTTTGTGACATAATGGAAACCAGACTTAAAGGATATGATAATACATCACAGATGGCGTACCTTAAAAATGAACTGGATGAATATAGAATCAGGGCATTAGAAGATGAACTTCAAAAAAGGCAAAACAGCAATTCAAGGATACAGTTTGTACTTATTGTAATACTTATGGTTTATATAGCCCTATACTATTTATTTATGCTTTTAACATCTTTAAAGATGTTTCAATAAAAAAGATATTTTAATAAAAAGCAAAAAATGGAGGTATTGATTATGAAAATTAAGAACAAGGTGAGAAACTTTTTAAAAGACCAATCTGGAGAATTTGGAATTAAGCAAATTGCTGTGACAGTAGCAGTTATAGTAATTATAGGTCTTTTAATTGGAGTAATCCGAGGGAATTTAGGAACCTGGGTTGCAGAGGTATGGGATATGTTTATCGAGATGATAAAGAATTTAATATCATAGGGTGGTGAATTAAATGCAAGGCATAGCCAAGGCTTTGCTGATAACAATACTTGTATCTATATGTATAATGTTGTTTACAAATCTGGTATTTTTCTTTCCCTGGTATATGACACTAGTGGTTGAGACTTTTAATATGTCTCAAATCGCTGCCAGTGACAATTACATAAAGCAGTCCTATTATGATGATGCAATGGAAAGACTAAGTGACCGTCCTATATTCAGGGAAAAGCCAGGGGATATAAAAATAGTGGCCACAAACGAAAGTGGTGGACGTGCTATAGGAAATGATGATGAATCATATTATGAAGAATTGTCAGAAAATCTAAAGCCCTATAGACAGCGTGGCAAACCTGTAACAGTTGAAATAAGTGCAGTGTATCCCTTATCAGTAACTTTGTGGGGAACAAAATATGAAAGGGAATTACCTGTTTCCTTTTCTATTACAACAACAGGTCTAAAGCACTATAAAGATTTAGAATACTATTTTGAATGAACGGGAATGAAAAACATTGAAAAATATTGCTATAGGAATATTAATTATAATACTTTTGTCCATAATTATAGAACCAATGGTGGAAACTGCAAATATTTTAAGGGAAAAAATTCTCTTAAGCTCTGCACTTAACACCTCTTTTCGTGCAGCTAAAGACAGGAGTTTTATTGTATCTGATGATAGCAACACAATATTATATGATAGTAGAAGAGAACTAGATGCAATTATTGATAAAAATCTTTTTATACAGCATTTTTCAGAGGCATTTGAAGATGCCATGGATTTAGAATTATCTTCTACTTATGGAGATGAGATGGTCTTTGTCTGCAAAAAAGGGAAATACAATGATTTTACTGTTACAATTGAAATAACTGAAAACACAGATTCCAATTCTGGTCAAATAGTAACTGAAGTTATTGTAACGGCAGAGTCAAAGTATAATTTTAAAACAAAATATTTGAAACTTGCTGAAAGTTCTTTAAGTTCTGATTATTTATTGAAAGGAGAGCGGAAGTTTTTACTATCTGTACGCAACTAATTGGAGGATTAATATTATGGATGATTATATAATGATTACTTTTCAGGCTGAAAACATTAATAGTGTGGATTTGAAGGTGCCTGTTTTTATAAAAACAGGTGAGCTTATAAGTATGCTGTCAAAGTCTTTGGGGGTAATTTTTAAAGAAGGCAGCAGGCTTCAAGCAGAGCCTTTAGGCAGAATTCTTGACAACCATCTTACTCTTTTGCAGGAAGGGGTAGAACACGGAGCTTTGTTGACACTTATATATTAAGGAGAGGTAAATAAGGAGAAGTAAAATGAGGTATAATTTATCAAATGGAGGACTTGTTACCAAATACAATAATAGGCTTTATATAACTGATGTTGAAAACTTTACAGGAACCTATATAATGGATAATGGACATAAAAGTCAGACAGATGGATTGTTTTGGTTTATGAATTGCAATGATTCCTACATATATTACAGTGATCAAAAAAGAGAGAATTCTCTTTTACGATTTAATGTAGATACTGAAAATATAGAGGTACTTCTAAAAAGTCCATGCTATGGTCTGATTTTTTTAGATGGATATTGCTACTATGTTAATGAAATAGATAAAAAATTATATAGATTTTCTGTAAATGAAAAAAAAGAAGAGATAATTATGGATAGTAATATCCTATGTTTTTATATTGAGGAGGATATAATTTTTTATTCTACAGATAGGAGTATATATTGCTGTACTTTAAAAGGGGAGATGAAAGAAGAAATTTTAGCCATTCCAGGAATAGGTCTTATTGCTTTAGATGAAAAAATTTTTTTTGCTGATAAAGAAAATGATTATATTTTAACAATGGTTGATATTAATTCAGGTGAAAGAAAAATATTCGAAGAAGTTTCCCCAGTTAGTATAAATACTGATGGAAATTACATATATTGTTCTAACAGAAGACATTCAAATTCCATTTATCGTATTGATTTCAAAAAGGAAACAAGCATTAGAATATGCGGTGAAAGTTCAGAATATTTACATATTATAGATGGAGAATTGTATTTTTACAGCAACTTAGGATGGTATAAAATGAATTTGGTTGGTGGACAACCACAGAAAATTTTTTAATTTGCTGATGATGTGGAGGGATAGTGTGAATGAAAAAAATGTATTTAGCAGACAGCCTAGATTTTTGCCAGAAATGCCTTCAGGAGAAGTAGAAATACCAAATCCACCAAGTGCATACGAAAAGCCAGAAATATCTTGGTTTATGTTACTACTGCCTCCTTTTGTGATGCTTACTATAACGGTTTTATTGGCGTTGACAGTTCGATCTATATTTATGTTAATATCTATTGCTACAACATTTATGACGCTTATAGGATCAGTTACAGGAGCTATTTCACAAATAAGAAAATTTAAAAAAAAGAAAGAAGAGAGGGAAAAGAAATATCTTCAATTTATTAAGGACACGCGGAGCTATCTTTCAATAATGAAGGAGCAGCAAATAAAAGCAATGAATGAAATGAACCCTGAGCCATCTGAGTGTATAAAGCGGATTAGTCAGATTGACAAAAGACTTTGGGAGAGAACACCTTCATTTAAGGACTTCCTTTCAATAAGGTTAGGTCTTGGAAGTGTTCCTTTAGAAGTTACAATTAAATATACTAAGCAGGCAATTATTATGGAAAGTGATCCTCTTTTTAATGAACCTCAGATATTAGCACATGAGTTTGAAAAAATACAGGATGTTCCTGTTACTGTAAATCTTATGACAACTGAGATATGTGGAATAGCAGGGGAAGAAACCCAAATAGCTCAAATTTTGCAGCTTTTAGCTCTTCAGATAATTACTCATCATGGTTATGATGATGTAAGAATTGTTATTCTTACTAAAGAGGAAGGACTTTACAAATGGAATTTCTTAAAGCATCTTCCACATGTATGGAATGACAATTTTACTACAAGGTATTTTCTTTGTGGAAAAGCTATGTCTCATACTGTACTTAGTGAGTTGTATGATTTATTTAAAACCAGAGAACTTAATTCCCAAAGAATAAATCCTATTCCTCACTATGTGTTTATTGTGGAAGATAATGAGCTTTTGGAAAATGAACAAATAAGCAAGTATATCTATGAACCAAATGGAAAGATTGGGGTTTCTTCAATTTTTACAGCTATGAATCAGGCTTATCTTCCTATGAATTGTAAAACAGTTATAAATTTAAGTAGTAAAAAAGGTGATATTGCCAATAGAGAAACAGGGGAAAAAAATTCATTTATTATAGATAGCTTAGATATTAAGAGTTTGGAAAATGCAGTAATGAAACTTGCACCTATTCGCATAAAGAATTCAAGGGGTAATTTTACTCTTCCAGCATCCATTACTTTAATGGAAATGCTAAAGTCTAAATCGGTAAATGAAATAGATATATTATCTCGTTGGAATAATAATAAAACATTTAAAGGTATGAGTGTTCCCATTGGGGTAAAAGCAGGGGATGTTTTATTTAATTTAGACATGCATGAAACAGGTCATGGTCCTCACGGTTTGGTTGCAGGGACAACAGGTTCTGGTAAAAGTGAATTACTTCAAACTATAATTATTTCTCTGGCTATAAATTATCATCCACGGGATGTAGTTTTTGTTCTTATTGACTATAAAGGTGGTGGAATGGCTGACGTTTTTAAAGGCATGCCTCACCTTGTTGGAACAATAACAAACTTAGGAGGAAATCAGACAACTAGAGCTTTGCTTTCTATAAAAAGTGAACTTTTAAGAAGGCAAAGAGTGTTTTCACAATACGATGTAAACAACATTGACAAATATCAGAAATTATATTATAGCGGAAATAATAAAGAACATATGCCAGCAATACCACATCTTATTATGATAGCAGATGAGTTTGCAGAGCTAAAACAAGACCAGCCTGACTTTATGAAGGAGCTGGTAAGTGCTGCGAGAGTTGGTAGAAGTCTCGGAGTTCACCTTATTTTAGCAACCCAAAAACCAGCTGGTGTTGTAGACGATCAGATATGGAGTAACTCTAAATTTAAAATCTGTCTCAAAGTTCAAGATGAAACAGATAGTAAGGATGTAATCAAAAGACCTGATGCGTCTATGATAAAAGAGCCGGGAAGAGCTTTTATACAAGTTGGAAATGATGAAATATTTGAACTTTTTCAATCTGCCTATTCAGGTGCTGACTATGACCCGGAAGATGAAATGTTAAAAGACGAAAACAAAGTAAAGAGAATATATAATGTATATTTAAATGGAAAAACAGAAAAAATATATCCTCTTGAAGAGGAAAAGATAGCAAAAAAAGAGTTGCCTTCCCAGCTTAAGGCTATGGTGGATTACATTATATATATATCAGAGAGGGAAAAAATAGGAGCATTAAAGGGACCATGGCTGCCTCCGCTGGCTGATACAATATACTTAGATAGCTTATTACAACATAATAAACTTTCTAAGGATATAAATAAAAGCAAAGGAATTTTAAGCGCTCCTGTGGGAATTTTAGATGATCCGAGGGGTCAAAGGCAGGAACCCTTGAATATAGATTTTGCATCGGAAGGAAACTTATTTGTATACGGTGCACCGGGAACCGGGAAAACAGTATTTTTAAAAACACTTTGTATGTCTATGGCATGCTTATATACACCTGATGATGTAAATATATATATTATGGATTTTGGCGGCAGGACAATGAAGTTATTTGAAAAATTGCCTCATGTGGGCGGAGTTATGACATTGGAAGAAGATAAATTAATAAAACAGTTTATCAGGTTTTTGTTTAGAGTAATGGAAGAGAGGAAATTACAATTTGAAAAAGAACTTAGTGAAGGTTTTGTTGACTATAAGTCAAAAGGGGGCAAAATGCCAGGAATTGTAGTTATAATAGACAACTATTTTGCTTTGTCTGAAACCTATGAAAATATAGATGAACAAGTAATACTGTTAGCAAGGGAAGGGGCTAAATACGGTATATTTATCGTGGCTACGGCAACAAATGCGTCTTTGGTAAGGTATAAACTATCTGTCAACTTTAAAATGGCTGTTTGCTTTCAATTGACTGAAAAAAGTGAGTATGATGCAATAGTGGGAAGGACGGAAGGATTAGAACCTTCAAAATTCCCGGGAAGAGGTTTGGTAAGAGCAAATCCCCCAATGGAATTCCAGGCATCTTTACCGGAGTTTAAGGATGAAAAGATAGAATCATTAATAAAAAGAATTAGTGAAAGTGAAACCAAAACTGCAGTACCTGTTCCTGTTATGCCTTCCAAAATTAATCTTGAAGATATTAATAAAGATGTAAAAAAATTAGCAATAGGTCTTGGAGAGGACGATTTGCAGCCTGTGTTTTTAGATATTTTAGCTACACCTGTAATTATGGTTGCAGGGGACATTATGTCGGGAAAAAGCACACTGTTGGTATCGTGGATAAAAATTATAAACAAAAAAATGAATAATGTTGAAATATATGCAATTGATTCTAGTGCACTAGGAATATGTCAGATTATGGATATAAATAACGTTACAAATGTATCAGAAATAGAGGATATGAGCAGTTTCATTGAGGAAATTGAAGAAAAACTTGATGCAAGAAGAAATGAATTAATTGAGTGCAGAAAAAGCGGCGGAAACATAGACAAAATAATGGAGAAATGGAGCCTTATTATTTTTGTAATAGATAGGTTAAGTGAATTTACCAACGGGGATATGTATTCTTTAAAAGAGTTGATGGAAAGGATTACAAAAAGGGAGAGAGGTTTAAAAGTAGCTGTAATTGCAGGGGATAATACCAGTGAGTTTGAATCTAACTGGGATGGTTTTGCTAAAGCTATAAGAGATGAGCAAACCGGAGTATTACTTGGAAGTTTGAAAGAGCAAAATCTTTTTGGAGTAAAAATCCCATATGGCGTTCAGGAAAAGGAAATAGAAAAGGGAGATGGATACTTTATTGTGAAAAATAAACTTACAAGTCTTAGAGTAGGCATAGTAGAAGACTAAATTATGTAAAACCATGACTTTAGTCATGGTTTTTGAATAAAAAAGTGACTAAAGTCACGAAAAAAAGTGACCAAAGTCACGGAAAAAAGTGACTAATGGCACTTACAATTTAATCTTTTAGTTGCTATAATTAGTTTTAGTTGTGTAGGTGTTCAGTAATCTGATGAAAGTTGGATATAAACACATGAAAGGTT
>JAAYTS010000253.1 GCA_012517995.1 Clostridium sp. | reverse complement strand
GGAGGATTTTGTCACATCCGGTAAAAGAGGAATCACCTTCACTCCGTTTGCTGTCAATCTCAAAGAAGTGGCTCCCACCTCAACCCTCTTCTACCGTCAACAGCACAAATGCTTCACTGCCACCACCACTTTACAGTACAAACCTGTATCTGAAAAGGACCTATCCGGTATGGTCTGCTACCAGAGCGAGCGTTTCTATTACCTCTTCGGCATCACTAGAAAAGGGGAACAGGATTATCTGGTACTGCAACGCACGGAAAGAGGAGCTTCAACCATACTCGCCAGCACTCCCATAGAGACAAACAGGCCACTCTATCTGCAGATCTCTGCCAGGGGGGATGACTACCGCTTCAATTACTCAATAGACGGTGAACTCTATCACAACTTGGGAGGCGTCGTCTCCGGTGATATTCTCTCAACAGATATCGCGGGTGGCTTCACCGGCAACTTGATTGGACTACATGCCACCTCAAAAAATGATGCTTACCCTCATGATCAGATTCAATAGATGACAATATTTCATGCACCCTCCATCGCCAGTGAAGTAGTGCTTCCTCCCAACGCCATTCATACGGCATTGAACATGAATACTATATTGGCGGTAATGGAGGCCACGATTGGTCTACTTGGCGTCATCTGCTCTATCACCGATTTTTACCCAACTTGTGGAAAAAACATAACAATAACAAATAATCAAATAGACATAATTTAATCAGAAAAATGGCAATGCAAATGAATATCACTGTTTCGAAAAGAAGAAACCTACTCCTCATCTTTCTACTGATCTTGCTGCGGGTAACAACTATCGAGCCCGGAAATGCACAAAACCCTATCGTTCAGACTATGTATACCGCCGACCCCGCTCCCATGGTATGGAACGACCGGCTCTACCTCTATACCACCCATGACGCGGACGGATCTACCTGGTTCACCATGGACGACTGGCGACTCTATTCCACCAACGACATGGTGAACTGGACCGACCACGGGGTGGTGCTCTCATACAGCGATTTCGAGTGGGCCAAGGGCGATGCATGGGCAGCCCAATGTATCGAGAGAGATGGCAAATTTTATCTCTATGTTCCGGTGATTTCAAGAGAAAACAACCGGGGCGCCATCGGCGTGGCAGTGGCCGACACCCCCCTGGGGCCGTTCTATGATCCGATAGGTAAGCCGCTGGCACAGACCGACTGGGGAGATATCGATCCCACCGTCTTTATCGACGATGACGGACAGGCCTATCTTTACTGGGGGAACCCAAATCTCTACTACGTGAAACTGAACGAGGATATGATCTCCTACAAGGGAGAGATCGTAAAAGTACCCCTTACCGAGGAGTCGTTCGGAAAAAGAGAAGATGATCCTCAACGAAGCACACTCTACGAGGAAGGGCCCTGGCTCTATAAGAGAAACGATCTCTATTATCTCTTCTGGCCGGGTGGTCCCCTGCCGGAACATATCGGCTACTCTACCAGTCATAGCCCGGAAGGGCCCTGGAAGTACGGGGGCGTGGTGATGCCGGCTCAGGGAAGGGCATTTACCAACCATCCGGGGGTAATCGACTTTCGAGGAAAAACCTACTTCTTCTATCACAACGGTGCCCTACCGGGAGGTGGCGGATTTACCCGCTCTGTGGCCGTGGAAGAACTCAAATTCAATCCCGATGGATCCATCCCGCAACTGAACATGACCGAAGGGATCAGGAAAGGATTGGCAACATTGAATCCATACGTACTGAACCAAGCCGAAACCATCGCCTACTCCGAGGGGTTTAAATCGTCGCAGAACGACCAAGTGGGGGTATTTGTGACTGCCAACCGGGACGGAAGCTATATCAAAGTACGAGATGTCGATTTCCGGGAAAAAGGAGCCGCTAAATTCACCGCGCGTGTAGGCACCACCCACAACGATCCCGTCACCCTGGAGGTGAGACTGGGAAGCTTGGAGGGAGAGAAGATCGCCTCGCTGCGGATTCCACGTACCGGGGGTAGTGACCGTTGGGCACTGGTTTCCGCGGATATACCGAATGTGACCGGCATACATGATATCTATTTTGTTGTCAGGGGAAATCCGAAAAGCCACTTGATGTACTTCGACTACTGGAAGTTCTCTGAGTAAATGTGCTGCCCCTGGAGGACATAACGTGATATTACACATCACCAATTACATTTCTCCGAAACCGGTGTAACCAGTCAGTACTGCGCTTCCCACCTGAGCGATGGCACAAAAGAGGGCTTGTACACGGTTGAATATCCGGATATGCGACAAAACAACGGGTTTGGTAGCAGCGGCGCACAGATATCACTCCCCGGTGCCACCCCCTGGCGCACCATCACGGTAGGTAGCAGCCTGAAGCCTATCGTGGAGACCACCATTCCGTTCGACCTGGTGGACCCGCTCTACGAAGCCTCACGGGAATATCAATACGGCAGGGGCGCCTGGAGCTGGATTATCTGGCAGGACCAGAGCATGAACTGGGACGATCAGGTGAAGTACATCGACCTGGCAGCGGAAATGGGATACGAATATATCCTGATTGATG
>JAAYTS010000213.1 GCA_012517995.1 Clostridium sp. | reverse complement strand
TCTTTTATCATCTCACTACTGTCTTCATAAATTAAATAGGCGGCTTTTATATATCTATACGCTCTTTTAAAATTTTCTCTAACTTCCCTATTACATTTCATTATTTTATCCTTATTTTTTCTTATTCCCTCTTCATCCCAAAAGTCGCCTAAATTAATGATTTCATCCACAGCTCCAGGATTTTTAGGATCCACTACATGCGGTGCTGTACCATCTAAAAGTGCCACTTTTTTTGCAGGTATAACAATGCCATCTAAACTTTCACTATCACTTGAACAGTGCATATATTCAAGATTATATCCCATGTGGAGAAATTGTTCTCCAATTTTTTTCATAAAAGTTGATTTTCCTACTCCCGGACCACCTTTAATACAGATTATTCTATTGGCCTCTTCTTGAGATAGTATGTAGTCATAATAACTAAAAAAGCCTAGGGATGTATTACCTCCAGGAAACATATGCCTTATTTTGCCTTTTGCCATAACAAACCCCTCCAAAAAACATTAAGTATACTTATAAAATATGCATATGCTTATATTATGTGATTTTTATGAGTAAAAACATGGAATAAACATTATATAATTCCACTAAATATCTTTTAGCTGTAATTATTAGCCATATGTGTAACGAAAAACAAGACAAAGGTTTTTATTTTTTAAAAATTTTTTTAAAAAACACTAAAGTTTTTTTTTATTTTTATCGATATGTACACTGACAATGAAAAACAAATAAAAATTTATTATATTTACTCCCCAAATTTACTCCCCTAATTACTCCCCAAAACCGTGCATTCTCCCTTCTCATATTGGAATGTCACGGTCCTTTTTTTTATTTGTTAATGTAAAACATTATATGTTTTTGCATTTTATTACACTTAATAATTGTTCCTTTGCCTCTTTAATGTTTACAGGTATTTTCACATCTACCCCCTCTTGTCTTAAACTGTGAAAAAGCTTTGACAAAATAGGAGCTTCAAGTCCTACCTTTTCAAAAATTTCAATATCACTAAAAAGCTCTTTTGGACTTTCCCCGCTTATTATTTTACCATCACTGATTAAGTAAATTTTATCAGCAATTTCCGGAACAATATTTAAATCATGAGTTGTAATAATAAGAGTTATTCCAAATTCTTTATTTATTTTGTTTAAAAGGTATAATATATCACTTTTTGAGCTAACATCCAAAGAATTAAAAGGCTCATCCATTACCAAAATTTTAGGCCTATTGACAATGGCACCTGCTAGTGCTACTTTTTTCTTTTGTCCACCACTTAAATAATGTGGAATTTTATTTAAAATATCTTCTATTTTTAATAAAGCAGCTATTTTCTTAACTTTTTTATCAATTTCATCTTTATCCATCTTTTCATTTCTCATTGTAAAAGCAATATCATCGTATACTGTTGGCCCTATAATCTGCTCATCAACATTTTGAAATACTATGCCTATGTTTTTTCTAACCTTTTCAAAATTTTTATAAGGATCCATTCCCAAAACTTCAACTACTCCATCAACTGCCTTTAACAAACCAAGAATATGAGAAATAAGAGTAGTTTTCCCTGCTCCATTAGGACCTAAAATAACCACTCTCTCTCCTTGATTGACCAAAAACTCTAATCCACAAAGATGAACTTCTGTTTTATCTGGATAAAAATGTTTCAAACAATTTACCTTTACAATAGGATTCAAAAAACAATCACTCCCACTAAAATAATTATAGATACTGCCATATATAAAAAATCTAAAACTCCAAATTTTTTATCATCATACCCTACTATAATTCCCCCACTGTAGCCTCTTAAAGAAAAAATTTGATACATACGGTTACTCATATCTATTGAGTGTATCACCATAATACCTAAGGCTCCTGCTACATTTTTCAGATTTGAAAAAATATTAAAAGCCCTATAGCCACCTCTAAGCCTCATATTTTTAATCAAATTCCCTATTTGATCAATAAAAATAAATAAAGACCTATATGTAAAAAGAAATATATCTACTAAAATCTTTGGCAAAAAAAGAGATAGAACTTTGAATATATCTACATAAGATGTGGTTGTTATAAGTAATATCATATTTAGTGCTGCTCCAACTGCCTTAAATATCACAATTATACCAGCTTCAAAAGACTGCTGCATCATTATTAATGCAAAAAGCAGACTAAAAAATACTGGATATAATATTAACCCCCCAACTGTCTTTAAAGGAATTTTTGAAAATATCAATATTCCCATAAGAATAAGCATAATTCCACCTATGTGGATTATGCTATCTGAAACCACAACAGCTATTAAAACAAAAAGAGCAAAAATCATTTTACTAACAGCTTTTAAATTATGACATATACTTTTTCCACTAATGGAAATATTATCTATCTCCGCTAAATGATGCATTTAAAATACCTCTGTATTCTTTATTAAAATTATTTATCAGTCACTGTACTATTTGATTGATTTGTGATATCAGGCCTTATCTTATTAAAGAATTTTACTATTAATCCCGTTCCCATTGACTCTATAAAAATTCCCAACAATAAAATTATTATAATGGCAGCCCACCCTGAAAGAAATAAAAAGTTCACATCTTCAATATCCTGCTCCTCATCATGGTGGTGTTCTTGTTGTCTATCTTCCTGTTGCAAGTGATGGTCTTCATGGTTTTCATGATGAGTAACTTCCTCTTTATGATGGTGATGCCCAAATTTATCTGCAATAGCTTCATATCCACCGGTAGAAACACCAATTAGCCCAATCATCAATGCCATGGATGTAATTACTCCAATTGCAGTGGCTATACTTGCACTTTTAAAAGCAGTCAATTTTTTGGACAAAAGCCTAAAAAGTAAACTTCCTACAAAAACTTCAGCACCTACTATAAGTGTATTAAGGCCAACAATTGTCATACCTCCATGCCCAAAAAAGGCAAGTAAAAAGTTTACTACAAAAACTGCAATAAACCCAAGTGCTGGTCCTGCTATAATACCTGAGAGAACAGCTAAACTCAAGTGAATGGGCAAAGGACCAAGGGGTACTGACATTCCAATTAACATTAGAGCTGCAACCACTCCTGTCATAGGTACTTTTCTCTTTAAATCTGTTTCTTTTATTTTTTTTAAAATAAAAAACATAATAAATCCAACAATTAAGTAACCTCCCAATCCCCAAAAGGCAGAGATTACCCCATCTGATATGTGAATATGACTCATTTTTGTTTCTCCTTTAGATTTTTAAATAATATAACTGTGATAATGTTGTTTTCACATAGATTATAACCCTTTTACAAATAATAATAACAATTTCTTCTTCACCTGTAAAGAAAAAATTCAATGTTATTTAGATTAATTGGCCTCTTTTAAACTTTCTAAAAGAAAATAATACATTTGCTATTTTGTGCAGCAATACATAAATGCCACTTACTAAAAATACAAACCAAAAAGTTATAAACCTAAAAATAAGCGTAAAAGCTAAAGCTTCATAAGTTTCTATTCCCATAGATGACAAAAATAAAACTGCAGATGCTTCAAAGCTGCCAAGACCACCTGGCAAAAGAGGTACCATCCCAATCATATATGTTAGATATGTTACAGCTAAAATTGGAATATAGCTTATATTAATTGATAAATAAGCAGAAACTAAATAAGCCTTCAAAGGAAATAAATTCCATATAATTAGTGACAATATCAATTGAAAAAAAAGAGCTTTCTTTTGTTTAAATACTTTTATTATTGTACTTTTATAAGTTGTAAGTCCCCCATCTAGCTTTTTAATATGCTTTTTTCTTATAAAAGGTATTTTAGAAGCCATAATAACTATTACCCTTGGATTTATTATTGAAAATATCATTAAAAAAATCAACAAAAAAACAAAAATCAATGCAAAAATCAGTAATTTAAAATGGCTTTTTTCATGGCTTACATAATATAAAAATAAAAAAGCTGCTAAAATGTTCATAAATAAAAAAACAATCATACTTATTGTTTTTTGCAAAACAATTAAAGCAGAGCCTTTGCTATAGGGTATATTAAATCTATCCTTTAAAATGTACCCCTTTAAAAATTCCCCACCTGCTTTAACAGATGGAGTTATTGACTCTGCAATAGTACCATACATATTTACATATAAAATATCTTTAAATCTGATTTTTAGTCCTGATACTTTAGCTAAGTGCTTCCATTGCAAATTAATTAATAATATTGTAAATAGCTGAACACTACAAATAATACCCAGTGCCTTTAAACTTATTTTGGTAAGATTATCAAACATAAGTTTGTAGTCAACTGACCATATTACTAGCAACATTAGGCTTAAAGCCATCAGTATAAGAATTACCTTTTTTAATTTCACTTTCACTACTCCTGTTTTTCTTAATAGTAAGCATAAAGGTTGATTTTAAACCTAGTAATCCCTGCTTAATTTGTCGTATATATATACATTTACAATTGTTAACATGAATTTTATTCAGTTTTTCAAAGCAAGATAAATTACTTCTTAATAATATCCTAGCATCCCTAGAAAGTTTTTTTGTGATGTTTTCTATTATTTCATCATGGGGCATTGCCTGTCGGGCAATATGAATTACCGAAAAATCATGTGCATTTATATTTTGCCCGGATGTCAACTGGACTTTTACACTATGAGACAAATTTAATTTTGAAATAATTTTATTTGCCCTTTCAACTGCAACAGGATCCACATCAATTATTTTTACATTTGCCCCTGTCATAGAAGCTATTTGTAAGGCTGTACACGGTATGGAGCCTCCCCCTATAAAAAGTATTGAATCATTATTATTAATTTTAGCTAACTTTACTTCTTTTTTAACAATATTTTTATAAAAAGCACTGTATAACTTTACCAACATAGTGCTTTTTGAAAATACCTTTTCTAATTCTTTAGTTACAAAGGGTATTAATTTCATTTTCTACATCCCCCTAAAAACCTATAATAACAAATTTATAATCTTTGAAAGCTGATTTATCAATCCACCAGCAACAAAGGCTGTAACAAATGTAAAGCTGCTTATTATAAGGGCGATTTTAACACCAAACTCCTTTATCAATACAGCCAAAACAGATAGACATGGAAGGTAAAAAAGCGCCACAACTGATGCAACCAAAAGCTGTATCGTAGAAAGATCTAATTCAAGTAATGGCAAAACAGCCAATTCCCTTCTTAAAACTCCTAAAATCAGTCCTAAAGTAGCTTCTTTTGGCAGACCCAACCATCCACCTACAAAAGGCTCAATAAACCTTGCTGCCGCATTTAAAGCCCCTGTTTCAACTACTAAAGCTGCAAAGGCTATTGCTAGCACCATAGGTATTTCAGCTTCAATCATAAAATGCTTTGTTCTAATGGATATTTTCTTTAATAGTGCTTTAACATCTGGCATTAAAAGGTTTGGTATTTCTAAAAGTATAGGGTCGGATTTTCCTGGAATTAGTTTTTTAGCAATAACTCCACTTATAAACATGGCAAAGAATGAAATTAAATACACAGCTATTAAAGCTAAAACAGACTGCTCACCTAAAAGAGATATAAATGCACCTGTCTGTGCAACACATGGGACTGAAAGGGAAACAATAGAAGCTATAATAATTCTTTCTTTTTTAGTTGTTGCAGCCCTGCTTCCTAAAATAGCCGGCACTGCACATCCATATCCCATAATTATTGGAATGATATTTCCACCATTTAGTCCTATTCTTTTTAAAATACCATCCACAAGTACTCCTAATCTTGGCAGGTAGCCGCTGTCCTCTAAGAAAGATAGGGCAACATAAAACAAAAATACGTAAGGAAGTACAAGGGCAAACGGCCACTCTATACCTTTTATCAGTACCCCGTATTCACCTACCAGAATATTGTACAATATTCCTTCAGAGACAAATTTTGAAACTAAAGATTTTACAAAGGGGGCATATAAATTATTTATAAGTGGGAGAAGAAGTCCTCCTCTTAAGGCTTTCCCCCCTCCAACCACTACACCTAACATCAGTGCTATAACCAAAAACGCAATGGGTATTCCTGGAAAAGGCTTTAGCATAAGATCGCCCATTTTTTCTAAAAAAGTAGGATCAGACTCTCTTATTTTTTGTACCTTTTTAGCTATATCCTCAGACCTTTTCCACAGCTCATCTTCAGTAAGCTTTTCTCTTTCTTCATCTGTTTTTTTATTTGAGTAAATAGCTTCTGATACTGTATTTAATATCTCCCTAAGCCCCTTATTTCTTATGGCTATAGTTGGAATAACAGGGGCAGCAAGTTCCTCTTCTAAAGCCTCAATATCTATCTCTATGCCCTGGCTTGCAGCAACATCACTTAAGTTTACTGCAAAAACTATTGGGATATTTTTCTCCTTTAACTCTAATGCAAGGTATAAATTTCTTTCTAAATTTGTTGCATCTATAACACAGATAATTGCATCTGCATTTTCATTTTCAAGGATACTTACTGCCACTTCTTCAGCTTTAGAAGTGGAGTTCAATGAATAAACCCCTGGAACATCAATTAAGGTAGCTTTTTTTCCATTAATATTTATTTCAGCCTTTGTAAAACTAACAGTAGTTCCTGTATAGTTAGATGCTATAACATTCATTCCTGTAAGTTTTGAAAATATAACGCTTTTCCCTACATTTGGGTTTCCCATAAGCAATACTTTTAACTCATCATCAAAAGCAGTCTTTGATTTTTTTTCTGAATGACAACTCATATAATTTCACCGCCTCACCTGTTTAAAGCAATAAATTATCCTTTCATATTTTTTTTAAAAAATACGAAAGGCTTTTATCTTTTTAAAAACATATTAATCCCAAGAATACAAAACAAAGAAAATTTAAAAATTATAATTAATATTTCTTAGCTTACATATTTAACTTGAATTTTTTTTGCTATATCCCTTGAAAGGGCAACATTCCTTTTGCCAAGTCTTACCACCACAGGACCTCCAAAAGGCTGCCTTGTCATTGAAGTTATTATAGTCCCCTCTCTAAAACCCATTGATTTTAATAATCCGATTTCAGGTAGTTTTTTTATAATGCATTTAGTTGGTTCTTTAATATCGCATAGTACTGTATACATTTCGCCATCTCCTTTTCTATCTCTTTCTTATTGATAACGATTCTCAATGTCATCTTTATTATATTTTACTCCATAACTCAAACATTGTCAATACATTGTCAAAGTTTTTATAATATTTTTCACTTTGCATATTTTGAATAAAAAGGATAATAAGTATTGCTTCATGAAGCAATACTTTTATAATAGTTATTGGCCAAAACTAATTATAAAAGTACGGTATTACAAAAAATATATTTGTGAGGGAGAGATTGTAATGAGTCTTAAGAAAAAGGCAATTTCAATTATTGTATC
>JAAYTS010000212.1 GCA_012517995.1 Clostridium sp. | reverse complement strand
TGCATACATCAGTCTTTCATTTTCGCCGGGAATGGTGATTTTGCCCTTTTCTTTGGTTGCATGTCCTAAATATTCTACAGGTATTTTAGAGCCATCACTTTTCTTTATAATTTCCCATTCATAATCTGCTGTCTCATCCTCAGTGAATGTGGACTTTATATTTATTCCAACTAAAACTTTTCTTCCTGCTCCGGCACCAATCGGAATAGATTCTGCTTGAACGGAAATATCTTTTTTTAGCATTTCAAATGGCATAAGGAGAAAGGTTTTGTATCTTAAATTTTGACCATTGTTGTGAAAATAAAATCCTATTCCCAGCCCCCATGAATACATTGTAGGGGGCTGGATTATATGTACATAATCTTCAACAGAACCTCCGTCAGAAAAATATTGAGGCTCCGGACCGTCAACTATATTTGCGGCAAAGAAATCTTGTCGTCCGGTTGATTCGAATAATTGTTCCGGCACAAAAATTCTTTCTTTTATCCACTGTTGGATATAAGGGTGTTTGTGGTCCCAAGGATCTTTAACCCATCTTCCGTTGAGAGTTTTAACATTCTGTGTTGGGGGATAATCAGGTGGAAAACCAGGATTTGCAAATAAATCACCTTCAGTAGTATAACCTAAACACCTGTATTGTGGAACTCCTTCTTCACCAGGTCTTTTAATCACTTTAATCGCAGCTTTTTTAACAGCATCAATACTGGCCTTTTCCTCACTGCCATATACAAAAATAGGCATGTCACTAAAAGTCGGAGTACCCTTTACAGCTAACACTTCATTAATTGAATATCCATTTGCATTTTTTTCTTTAAAATAATCATAATATCCTATGTTTTCTTCTAAAAATTCATTAGCTACTGTAAGAGACTCTTTAGCTGTTTTTATATCAGTGCTATTAGCTAATACAGTAATGTTAATCATCTGCATCAGCATTGATATAATTAGTATTTTAATTTTATACTTTTTCATTCCTTACACCTACCCGTTCTACTTCCATTAATTTTCCCACTCAACTACAACATCATCATATTGATTTGTATCAGGTACATATCCCGGAAACAGAATACTTATTGATATATCAGAAGCCTGCGACCTTGCTATCCATATATACTGATTTGTATCCTTCACATATATATATTTTTCAGGTAGATAATCCCATCTCTCTTTCTTCGGTTCAATATGTTTTCTCACTTCATTTGCTATATCTTTACCAAATCTGCTTTCTATTGCAAACACTACGTCATCTTTTTGCTTTTCAAAATTTGGTCTTAAAGTAGTTACAGACATTCTCGTTTCTACTTTGTCACTTCCTTGGGGTTTTGCAATTATTATGTTTGTATCATTTGGCACTAAATAGCCATACTTTTCAATAATACTTCCATCCTTTGGGGTGTCATCCTTAGAGTCGCCTTTTTCTCTTGTATCAATATAAACCGTCCTTACAGCCGGGTCCCAATCCACCCTTGCACCTAACCCCTCACTTACAAACCTTATAGGTACAAAGGTTCTGTCTTCTTTCAGCAGCGCTTCTGTATCCATTAGATTCTTTTCACCGTTTATTGTATAGTCCTTTTTTCCGATTACAATCTCTATTTCTTTATCTCCCTGGGATATTGTAACTGTCTTTGTGCTTCCTTCCCAACCTACTTCTGCCCCTAACGCTTCACTTACAAACCTCACCGGTACCTGTGTCCTGCCCTTGTCGTCTATAAACGGCTCTGCATCCGAAAAATTCACCCTATCGCCATTTACCACCACACGAAGAGGCAATTGGGCAAAGGACGTTGTTGTAAAAGCCATTAACATAATAACTGATACTGTAATAAATAAAACTGTTCTTTTCATCTCATTTCCTCCTGTTTAAAAAAGTTTATATGTTATTTCTTAAATTATTATATTACTTTAATTTTCTAATTCCCACAACATTTATTTTGCTTATATCTTTAGCATGTAATGTATCTTTTCTCCACATTCTCTAAAAATTCTCGTCTTCCGATTGGGTTGTATTTTTCCTGCTCTACTATAACGTCATCCTATTCACTTGGATAGCGTCAATTTATTGTAGGAAAAAGAAAAGTAGATGGCATCCCATTTTTTATACAACTATTTCAAATAACGGTCTCTTAGTAACGAGAGTATTTTGCATAATTTGCATGCTGAGCTAATTATTTTCTTTTATAACTC
>JAAYTS010000295.1 GCA_012517995.1 Clostridium sp. | reverse complement strand
GCACAATTCGAACCGAAATAATTGGCACAGTTCGAACCGAAACAGAAAGGGGCATTACTGTTGCGATTTTTTCAAAATCTGGCCTTGGTTCGTGGCACATTTTGGCCGAAATTAGTGGCACATTTTGAACCGTTTTACCCAACTTGGATATCATGCCTGTTTAATGGGGCAGAAAGTAGCCTATTTTAATATCCAAAAGCTTTTTGAGACAATAACCCTACACCGGGTAGAGGCCACATTATCAAAGTTCTTCCAAAAAATGGCCAATATGGATTTACTTATCATCGACGACTTTGGTGTAAAAGTAATGGATGGTCAGCAACTGTTAGACTTTATGGAGCTTATAGAAGATCGGCATGGTAGAAAAGCCACAATAATCATGAGCCAGTTAGCCGTTGCTGATTGGTATAACGTAATGCTCTCAAACACTACCGCTGCTGATGCCATACTTGATAGAATGGTGCATACAGCATATCGGTTCGAATTGAAAGGTGATACAATGAGAAAAACTAAAAACTAATTAAATTTGTATTTTCATGGCTAACCCATAAAAAAGTGAACGGATATGGCCGTTTTCCCTGGGTGGGTATAGACCGTTTTTTCCATTTACCATGCTTTTTTCGGTTTTGATCTCTATTATTCGGCACTTTACACTTATTGTTTTATCTGGCAACCCCTTAAATACTACAATTCGGTCTTTGTTGACATTTTTAGACCAAATAAACCCAATGCACATCCAACTAAAAAAATCAATAAAAATTGTTTGATTTTTGATTAAGAGGTTGATACCCCTATCTTAAAAACACCTAATCTAAGAATAGGAAATGTTTTTTTAGGCCAATAAAATTAAAACCCTGCCAACGAGCTTCATAATATTTGTGAAACCAAAACAGAAACCTTCCAGGAGTCATTAAACATTCATTAAGGCGCGCAAAACTACCTGTTCATATTGCACCCAGCTTACAAAATTATAACAGATATCTCACAATCATAGGGTTTGGTGCAAGTATTAATGCATAAAGCATTTTTTCATTATCATCTACAGTTATACTTTTTATTTTTTCTTTGGTGATGATTTTTTTTACTGAATTACCATCCCAATCCAACATGAAAATTGTATTACATAGTCTAACTTCCATTCCATATTCTTCAAAAGTATGACCTGAATATAAAGCGTAAATAAATTTATTTCCAGATGTTAAACTACAAAAGCCAGCTTTTCGTCCTGGTTCAAAACGATACTCTCCATTGATTATATATTTCGTCCTATAACTACCTAAATTCTTCACGGTTGACAGTTTGCCTGTTTTATAATGACCAATTTCAATTAGATCACCATGTAAAGTTGCTGAAACAAACTTTTTATTCCTGATATTACTACAAATGTAGCTTTGATAAGCTAGCCCTTTAAACATATGATTTATATCCCTTTCCTTTTCAGAATTAGGATAATCTATACCCTCAATAAGAGTTTCATTAATGAAATTATAAACCATATATCTCCCATTTTGATTTATACCTGTGCCAACAACACTGCTATCTGAAATAAAACCAAATGCAAAAATAGTTTGACCATTTCCAAGCTTTAAATCTTTTCTTTTTATCCATTCGTTTTTTTTAATATTTATACTATCTAAATTATAAAAAAGGATAGAACTATTCTTAATATCCAAAATACAAAACTCCCGTTGACCAGGTCCTTCAAATAACCCACCAAACTGTACTATTTCTTTAGGTCCCCTGCCTGTTTTAGCCAACCTTGCAACAAGCTCATTTGAATTCATGTTTATAACACTTATATTGAATTCTCCATACTTATCATTCACAACCAGTAATGAGTCAAAAATCAAAAAAGTTTGAGGGTCCATTAAAATATTATCTGCAAATTTAAGCGTATCCACCACGCTCAAATTTTGTGTTTTCGAATATTCTATTGTAGAATTTCTATCTATTTTAGTTTTTATACACCCTAATAGACTACTTAAAAACACAAACAAAAAAAGAATCTGAAATATCTTCATTTTAATCTTTAGTTATAATGCATACCTAATAATTTTTATTAGGTATGCAATCAGTTATTTTAGATATAATCTATTTATTATTGGTAAAATTCTCCTTCAATAAAATCAGTAGAACCATCAGCCCATAAATATGCGCACCAACACCTTGAACATGTCATAAGACATGGGGGGCCAACTACAACCTCACCATTTTGTGCCTGCGCCATTATAGCAATACTGTCCAGTGACACATCACCCAAGGTATTCCCTTGTAACAGATTCATATTAAACACAGTCGCTACTGCGAAAAAACTTGTTGCTATTGCGAAAATAATTTTCTTTTTCATTATTATAAATTTTAATCATGTAAAGATTCGCTGCTGATAATAAACAGCTATTCGTTTTCTAAACTTAACTTAAATGCCCTACTGCCTTGCAGTAGCATTTTTTCGAAATATCACGGTTCGTAATCCTGTGTCTTTTCGAAATTATTATCTTTACGTCATCATTCAAACCTCCTTTCTTTTTTAAGTTTGGAGGGAGTCGGAAGAGGAAGCATGGGCGTCGCAGCACAGGGGCTTCCTCTTCTTTTTCCCATTTGTTTCACGGAGAGAACGGTGGAAACACGGAGTCTTACTGAGGCTTTATTGTTTTTTTCTCTGTGTGCCTGTGTGTCTTCTCCGTTAAACTCTTTGTAACTATTTCGTTCATTTCATTTATTATTTCTCTAGTAGCCGACGACTCAACTTTTATTGTGCTTTTGAGAATATCATCTGCGGTTTGTTTTGCTTTATTGAGCTGGTCGCTATCTATAAATAGTTTAGCAGACAG
>JAAYTS010000211.1 GCA_012517995.1 Clostridium sp. | reverse complement strand
AGTTTTTTGCCCCCAGTAAGTTGTACTAAGTTATAAAATGTTGAAGATATTGCACTTCCATTAGGTAGTCCATCTTTTGCATTATATTTATCATATCCAACAATATCTACCACATCATCCCCTGGGTACCAGGCTGGTGATGTATCATAATCGTAGGAAGTCCATACCCAGATAAGATTATTTAATTTATATTCATTTGTAAGCTTATCATATAAAAGTCTGTAAAGTTCAACGCATGCTTCTGGTCCTTCTGCACCCCACCAAAACCAACCACCTTCTGCTTCATGCAAAGGTCTCCAAAGTATAGGCACTCCTGCATCCTGAACCTGTTTTAGTTTTTGTGCCATAAAATCAATATCAGCAAGTAAAGCTTCATTTTCAGCTGTTCCTGGTTTTAGTGCTTTACTAATGCTAAAACTTGTATATTCAGTATAAAAACTGCCATCACCGGTTTTCCCAATATCTCCAGGAGAAAACCAGTGCCAACATACAGTAGGTATACCTCCCTTTTCGTTATACCAGTCAATTACACGTTCTGCACATTCATCATCCCAACCTAGTCCACCTGCCCTGTAATTCATAAAATCAAAACCTCTTACAGCAGGCATTTCTCCAGTTAACTCTTTTATATATGTAAATTCCTTATAAGCTCCTTCATAATTGTGAGAACCGCATAATTCTTGCTGTCCGGATAAAATGTTTTTTCCATAAATATCAACTAAAAAACTCATAAGGGATTTTGCTTCATCTGTAGCATTAGGATTTACCAATGTTTTTTCCACTTTAAGATTTGTTATTTTTTCATCTGCAGGCTTAACAACCAAATACTTAAAAAATGTATATCCCCAGTAGCTCTCAAATTCAATATTATTGCTTCCCTTATCAAGTTTAACAATACCCGCAGGTATCTCCTTCCACTCAAGGGATTTGCTAAAATTTACTTCCCCTTGGTTGGTGCCATTTACATTAAGATACTGAATTTTTTTATGATCAAATGGCTGAGCATAGCATACAACTATATCATAAAGGCCAGCTTCCTCTACCTCTACATCAACAGAAACGCTTGTCCCTTTTTGCAAAATAAGAACTCCCGTTCCACTAAGGGAAAAGGGTTCACCTTCGTTGCCTTCTCCCACATAATCGGTATGAATTTCCCCTCCTTTAATAACACCATCTTTAAATTGGTATACATCTCCACTTTCTGCTGCTACCTCTAATGTATTATAAATAGCCGCAACTGATAAAAGTATCGTCCAAAGCAACATAAATGAAATGGTTTTTAAAAATCTCCCTCTCATAAACCTTCCCCTTTCAATGCTTTAAAACCCTTAAAAGAATATCCCATAGAAGAAACTATGGGATATTCTTTACTACCTAATATTTACTTTGTTTCAACAGGAAACTTATCTATTATCTCCATTAAATATCTGCTAAGTAACATATAATCAGTAGAATTTATAATATTATCTCCATTTAAATCCCCTGCGCCTATAGGAACTGGTAATTCATCAATTATTTCAAGTACATATCTGCTTAACAAAGCAGCATCTCTTGAATCTATAATTCCATCGCCATTTAAATCCCCGTACTTAAATTCTGGGTCTTTACCTGGTTCTGGATCTTCTGGAGTTGTTCCATCCGGTTCTATACCGCCCACAAGAACACCATCATCGTAAACACATATATAATCAGTCTTTTCAGGTATTCCTTCATAGTTGGATTCTT
The DNA here is from genome assembly GCA_012517995.1 of Clostridium sp. GTDB lineage: Bacteria > Bacillota > Clostridia > Acetivibrionales > Acetivibrionaceae > Herbivorax. The sequence continues at coordinate 4,926 of JAAYTS010000211.1, read as the reverse complement.
CAATTTTTAAATTCTGATAACTCCAGTCATCAGTTGGATCCCAACTATTTCCCCATGCATATGTTCCCAATGCAAACTGGAACTTTTTGTGGGAGTTTGCAATTACAAAGCCGTCCCATTTTATTTCAACATAATAAATATTACCATCATAGTGATGAGGTCCTGTAAACTCAGCTGCATAATCAGTCTCTGCCGCCGTCTGGTCGTACAGAGTCCTCATTTCAATAGAATTTGGCTCAATGGATGACATACCAGTAGAATCAAAGAAATATCTAACTGAAATGTTTTTAGATGCCTTTCTTGCATTTGTACGTACATATATAGTAACTTCTGTAGCTTTTGGACCACTATCTTGTACTATTTCAGTTGCAAATGCTTCTACCCAGTATTTTCCACCTTCACCATCTTCTTCTCCACCACCTAAATCTTCATCAGGTGGAAAATCTGGTGTAACTTTCATGGAAGGATCTCCAAAAAACTCATAAAGACCTGCACATGCCCCTACAAATGCAGCATTATAGTCAATTGTTACTTCATTATATATATAGTCACATGTCTCATCTATATGTTCGTCATTTGAACCTGGTCCACCAACTAATGCACCATACAAAACAAATCTGTGTGGATCTGGATCTTCACATTTTGAAAGTCCGGATGCTGCCCTGTGGTGAGGGAATTTTACAGAATTTTCGTTATATCCTACTATATAGCTAAGTCCTAATGGGTTATCTCCCATTAAGTAGTTCATTTGTCCTCTTGCCCACTCACTATATGTAGATGGTCCACCATGGTTATGTTTATCATAAACCAATGCTGCAAATTGAGTAGCAGTATTGTATCTTGCAGAACCCCACTGATTTAAAAATGCATAACCTCCTGGTGTTACAATAACACTTCTGCCAGTCATCCATCCTTCTGCTAGCTTTGCTATCTGGCTCCAAAAATCTATTTCTTCATAAGGACTCTTATTTGTAGCTTCTTTATATCTGTCTTCAAGTTCTTGCCCGTCTTTGTCATACAAATCATTAATCTCTGCTAAAATACAAGCTGCACCAACCCATACGTCGTTCCAGCAATGAGTCCAGCATGAAGGTGCATAGTAGTCAAAGTATTTTAAAGCTTCTTCTAAGTAAAAATCGTCTTCTGTTGCTAAATAAAGCCATGCTGCCGCCCAAACATAATCATCTTCCCATTTAGATGAAGTATAGTATCCCTTAGGTCCATCAGTGTTAACTTCCTTGTCATGCTCATAAGCAAATTTAAATAAAGCTTTTGCGTACTTTAGGTTTTCCTCTGCATATTGAGAGTCTTCATCTTTAAAAACCATATAGTTTGCAGCAAGTGAAGCTGCAGCTCCGGATATACAGTCGGTGGAAGGTAGTTCTGGAGTTGCAAACCAACCTCTTCTAAACATTTCATCAACCTCAGGTGCATTCCAGTAAGCATGGTCAATGTCGCCATCACCAACTTGATAACAATGAGCTATAACATCTCCATTTTTATCTAAGTATGTAACCTTCATATAGTAGTCATGGAAATATCTTAAAATGGTTTTTATGTGCTCATCTTGTCCTGTAGCTTCATAAGCATCTCTAAATTCATAAAATCCCCATGCCAGTGTTGATGAAGAGTATACTTGAGGCATTCCAAATTTAACGTGGTCACCAGCATCATGAAATCCTCCTGCAACATCAAGCATTCCATCTCCGTCAGGGTCAAGTATGTCTTTGTATTTACTAATAAAGCTGTCTGACATATTTGTGTTTACAGAATCTAGGGGAAGTTCTGCATCATAAACGTGACAGTTACTTCTCCAATTATACAAACTGTTTTCATCAACACCTGTTCCACACATGTTTGCATCATACATGAACATGGAATACTGAAGTGCCTTTGCATAGTTGAACTCTGGTTCTGCACTTACATTTACAGTGTTTCCAAAGGGAACAACTACAGTTGCAAGAACTATAAAAACTATAATCCAAGCACTTGTTTTGTTAGAAAAAATTTTTCTACTTTTCATCGTATCTCTCCTTTTTTTAATTTTATCAGCTAAAAGCTGTATTATTAACTTGTTAAAATTTATTTTAAAATAAAAGATGAAATTAAACTTCATATATGGAATATAGAGTTGCAATAAAGATTTCTTAATTTTAGCATTGTCTAAAAATTATTATATACATGTTTTGCGTAAAAAGAATTATACTATTATTTTTGCTACTATATTTACTTTTTAAAATTCAGACCCTATACATTTATATTACTACATTTTTATTCATTTTACAATTATTTAATTAGCATAAATAATATAAAAAAAACCCCCAAAAGTTCTACCTTTACGTAGCCCTTTGGGGCAAATGTAAAATTAATAAATACTGTAATACTCTATTATTAATTACTCTAAATTTAATCTTTTCTTTAATAAAAAGTTTATCAATACAAACTGACCAATAAGTGATATTATAGGATATATAGATATTAGTAATACAATAATATTAGTTTTAAAATGCATTGATGTTGAATAATTAAAAAGATATTCAAGAATATCATGAACAGCTGGTATATAACGAAGCATTAAGAGCAAAATACCCAAAATAAAGGAATTTATAAAATATACAACACAATACATCCCTAAAGATGCTATAAGTTTATGCCTGGTAAACTGATGCCCAAGGGTAATAGCAGAATAAAACATAAGTATATTTGAACTGATGCCTAAAATAAATACTAATGGCAATGAAACAAATCCTGCTATTCCAAAAAAAGAGTTTATTTTATTGCAAATTTCAATTAAAATCTCAGATACGTCTTTCATTTCACTTATAATTATAATGGAAGCTATCGTCACCAAACCACTTGATATAGTCCAAAAAACCGCAAATATAAGTTTATTCAAAACATTTTGCCATGTTTTAACTGGTAGGGTAAACATAAGATACCCCTCATCACCCAATAAGTTTTTATAAAACCTTTGAACCATAATAATTAAAGTAATCGCAGAAATACTAATAATTAACACAACATATCCAACCATACTGATAACACTTAATATTGTTTTTATATTTATCCCAATTGCTTTTTGAACACTTTCCACAGTGTTAACAACTCTATTAATTAGTGTAAATGTAATTAATGCAATATATAAAGGAATAAATAATCTGGCAGTTGCTTTAAACTCATATTTTAAAAGCTTTGCTAACATTTAAACACCTCCCTGAATAATGAATCCACAGACATTTTATTTTCTTCTCGTATCTCATCAACAGTTTTGGTAAGAATCACTTTACCATTTTTTATAAAAATAATGTAATCCAAAATCTTTTCTATATCTGAAATAAGATGAGTTGATATTATAATTGTTGCCTCTTCATTGTAATTACTAAGTATGGTATCTAAAATATAGTCTCTGGCAGCGGGGTCAACTCCTCCAATAGGTTCATCCAACATGTAAAGCTGTGCCTCTCGGCTCATAACCAGGATAAGCTGAACTTTTTCCTTTGTTCCTTTAGACATTGTTTTTAATTTCTCATTGTCATCTATATCAAGCCTTTTTAGCATATCATAAGCTTTTTCTTTTTTAAAATCTTTATAAAAATCACTAAAAAAATTTATAATATCCTTAACCTTCATCCAGTCATTTAAATAAGTTCTTTCTGGAAGATATGAAACTATTTTTTTACTTTCTATTCCAGGTTTATTTCCGGCAATATATATTTCTCCACTTGTTGGTGTCAATAGTTCATTACAAATTTTAATAAAAGTAGTTTTTCCACTTGCATTAGGTCCTAAAAGACCAACTATTTTTCCCTTGGGAATACTAAGGGTAACGTCATTTAAAGCTGTTTTAGCTCCATACTTTTTAGTTAAATTTCTACATTCTAAAATATTGCTCATTTTCTCATCTCCTCTGCCATTTTTAATAATCCAGAAATTACATCCTCACTATCAAAACCCAACTCTGCCATCTTGTTTAAAAAATCTTTAATATGCTCTTTTGCAAGTTTATTTTTAACCTGTTCAATCATTTTTCTATCCTCCGTTACAAATTTTCCGCTTGTGCGGTTGGTATTCACCAAACCATCTTCTTCAAGCTTTGCAAGAGCCCTTTGCATGGTATTTGGATTTACCCCGGCTTCCTTTGCAAAGTCTCGGACTGATGGAAGTTTCGAGCCTGCAGGGTATATTCCAGAACAAATCATTAATTCGATTTGTTCTACCAACTGGGTATAAATAGGCCGGTCTGATTTAAGGTCCCAAGCCATTTTATCACTCCTTGTATTATTGTATTAAGCACTTAATATAATAATACATAAAAAATTTTATTTTGTCAATATTTTTTTAATTATTTTTTACATTTTAATTCTATAAAATTCTTACTAACAGGGGATTTTATCTAAAAAATGTTTTTTATAAAGAAGGATTTTTTATCTCTTTAGTAGAATATTAAATAAAGTGTAATTTGTATCAAATTTTTTATATTTTCAATCAATATATAAGCATAAACATCATGTTTATATCAAATTTTCTAAGTGGTTAAGACTCTAATAATCTTGTTTTAGCAGTACACAGCATGATTTTTTCTATATACAATTAAATATTTACTACAATTTGTAACAGTTATAGAAAGGGTGTTTTAATAATATGATACTTTCTAGCTTGAAAAAAATACCATCTAACTTTAAAAAAATATTATCCGGCTTTAATAACTTTATTAACTTTAAAAAACTTTCTAATTCCTTTATTGTGCCAACTACAATTTTGGTTTTTATTACATTATCAACTTTTACAATTATCACTTCTTTAATGGAACAATCCAAACAAAAACAGGCTTTAGAGCAGACAATAAATAATACATTAAAACTAGCTGAATATTCAGCAATGGATCCATTATGGAATTATAATATGTCCGGCATAGAATATCTTGGT
>JAAYTS010000036.1 GCA_012517995.1 Clostridium sp. | reverse complement strand
GATGTGGCTTTCGGTTGGACTAAGAAAAGGACAAAATGTTCAAGGGGGTTAATGCCCGTACTTGAATGTCCCATTTGTTCATGCTTAACATATGAATGTGTGGATTAAAAAAGTCCGCCCGATAGGGCGATAAGTTCATGCAAGCCATAGCAAGAGTTAACCATGTTTTTAAAGAAAAAGCTGGTGGTGTTGTTGTTGATTATATAGGAATTTTAGAAAGCCTAAAAAGTGCTTTAAAACAATACACAGACAGCGACCGTGGTAACACAGGTATTGATACTGATGTAGCTATTAATGTTATGCTTGAAAAGCTTGAAATTCTTCAAAACATGTTCCATGGTTATGGTTATTTTGCTTATATGGGAAAATCTCAAGTGCAAAGAATGAGAGTAATTGCAGAAGGGATGGATTTTATACTTGAAAAGACAGAAGAAGAACAAAAAGAATTCAATAAAATAACTGTTGAGCTATCTAAAGCCTACTCCCTTTGTGCTACAACTGAAGTAGGCGGAACAAAAACTCTATAAGTTAGTTATTTTAAAGCAGTTAAAGAAAGTTTAGTGAAGCTAGGTTCTGAGGATAGGAGAGTTTTAAGTAAAAGTGAAATTGATGCCAGAGTAAATCAAATGCTTGAATGTTCTATTATTTCAGAGGAGGTTATTGATGTTTTTGATGCCATGGGTATTCAAAGACCAGAGATTTCTATTTTATCTGAAGAATTTCTAGAAGAAATCAGAGGAATTAAGTAAAAGAACTTAGCTGTTGAGAAAACTTTTAGAAAGCAATATCAAATCTATTGAAAGGACAAATCTTGTTAAGTCTGAAATGTTTTCTGAAAAACTTAAAAAAGCCCTTAATAAATATCGCAATCAGGCCATTACCAATGCAGAAGTGATTGAAGAACTCATTCAAATGGCACATGAATTTTAAAAAATGAAAAAAGAGCAAGGATGTTTAGGATTAAACGAAGATGAGATTGCTTTTTATGATGCTCTTACAGCTGATGATATTGTAAAAGAATTTATGGAAGACGAAATTCTAAAAAAGATTGCAAGAGAACTTACCACAGCAATCCGTAATAATATTACCATTGACTGGAGCGTTAGAAAAGGTGCTAGAGCTGGTATGCGACGTATTGTTAAAAGACTTCTTAGAAAATATAAATATCCCCCTGAACAGGCAAAGAAGGCATTAGTAATTGTTATGAAGCAAGCAGAAAAAATGTGCAGCAATCAAATAGATTTTTTAAGTCACAAGCGTGCTTCTGAAGGAGATAGGTTATATGAAGTGGAAGAGGAAGAATGATAACTATCTAAATCAACACAAAAGAGAAAGATATGTCAGCCAATAATTAATTTATATCAAGATTTGATAGCTATAATTCCTCCTTGGTATCATTTGAAATAATTCTACCAAGGAGGAATTATTCAATTTTTGAACCTAGAAACTGTTATATTTTTACTTTGTATTATTATTCTGAGTTCTGTAATGTTAGTTTTAATCGCTTATTATAACCGTGCGATAACTTTCACTCCATTGGACTGTCTTACTAAACATTTCTGATATAAATCTAACAGGAACCATAGTTCTACCATTATCAATTTCGGCAGGAGCCTCAAGAGTATATTCCGTACCATTTAATATTGCTTTTTTGCTACCTATTTGTAATTTCATGACATTATTTCCATGAACAATAGTTACTGTTTTTGTTCTTTCATCCCATGAAACATTCGCACCTAATGTTTCTGACACGAATCTAACTGGAACCATTGTCCTGCCATTTTTAATTTTTGGCTGAACATCAAAATTAATTTTAGTTCCGTTATAATAAACTTTAACATCTATATCGGGATTTTCTACTATATCGGGATTTTCTACAAAAATTGCATTACAATTGAATTTAAATCCTATGTTTTTTAGAGGATACGGATAATTAATTCCATAAGTAATAAATCTATACTTAATAGAGCCACCAATTTTAATGCCTCCATCTGGCTTAATTGGATCTATAGTGATATATGACGTTACATCTAGACCTCTATCTAAATCTATTATCTTATAAGAAATGTTAGTAAGCTCAGAAATATGTTTATTTGAAAGATTGGCAATATATGCATCAACTATAAGCTCTCCTTTATCCATATCAAATAAAGAGCCATCTAGAGGCATCACATTTACAGGACCCACTCCATCAGACGAGCTTGCATGTACAACTCCAAAACTTACACAAATCATAATAACTACCAATACCATTGACAATACTTTTTTCATAATTCTACCTCCTGATTAATTGATGATATTTGGTGTTTAGAAATACTAAACCATTGAATTCTTTGATTTATATTAGCTGAAAACAAGTGCTTTTGACCCTGAATTTGTTAAAAGAGGCAAATTTATTTGTTTCCAGTAAATCAAAGCCATATTTTTAATTATTTAAGCTATTATTTAAGCTATAGTATAGATAATCAAATGATAAAAACTATTACAAAGCATATAAAAAAACTTATTGTTGCCAAATTAAAACTCACAATCTAATAGTTTCCAAAGAACATATCGTCATATATTAGGAAAAGTTAATAGTTTAATCAAATTTTTATATAAAATTTGATTCTATTCATATATATTTAAAAGAACATAATATGTACAAATACTGGAATGGAATAGGGTGTAAAAAACAAAACTTTTTATAAAATCCAAAACAAAAAACACATGAAATTGTAAAATAAGCAAGCTTTTGCTAAAAAACTATTGTACAAACAAATGTTCATTAATAACTCAACTTTCGCAGGACAATAATGAGAGTTTTTCCTTTAGGAATATGGGTAACGCATTAATAAAGTAGTCAATAAACTCACTTATTTGTTCCTTAGAAAGCATAAGTTTTTGTTGCAAAGCATTTTTAAAAAT
>JAAYTS010000210.1 GCA_012517995.1 Clostridium sp. | reverse complement strand
TAGAATTTTCAAAAAAAATGGGTTATAATTTTGCTTTTAGCGTTGAAAATAAGTCGTTTCAAATTTCTGATAAGGATTTTCAAATTATTCCAAGAATTTTGGTATATCATCAAAAGTTTTGGAAATTATGCTTACAATTTATAAAATTAAGAATTGAAAACCACTAATTCTCCTATCGTCTCTTTCAACTTTATAAATTTTTAACTCACTGCCTAATTTGTTACAATTTTCTTGTTTTTGTAATATTTTTGTAATATTTTTGTAAAGTTGCGAATTAGCACCTCTTATTAGTTTATGTTTTTACGCATTTTTGAGATTATGTGACGACTTAGAAATTTTTTATGAAGAAACTATTTTTTACTTTAACTTTTATATTTGTATTTTTATTTTCTTTTTCCCAAAGTGGATTAAGGATAGCTCAAAACTCTAATAACCAAAACGTTGGCAATAGATTAGAACTTGCCCAAGCTAACTCTGAAAATGAACTTGAAAATCCTATAAACCAAACCGAAAACCAATCGCCGTTTGAAGCTGTTAAAGGGAAAAAAGAAGACGATAGCAAACGCGATGCTTACTCAAGGCATTATATAAACGATGACGGCTCTTATACTGCAATTATTGGAGCAGGACCAATGCATTATTTTAATTTGAATAATGGAAAATGGGAAGATATAAAACTCGATATTGTTGCAACTACTGACCCCGACCACAAGTTTGCTAATATAACAAATGTGTTTGAATCTCATTTTGGTACTCACTTGCAAAATGGAATTATTAGCAAAACAGAAGACGGCAAATTAATTGAGTTTCTAAACCCACAAATGTACTGGGAAGTAAATGGACAAGCCGTGCAATTACAAACAGCCGACAATGTTGCTGTAAGCGTAAATGAAGATAAAGCTGTGTATAAAAACATTTTTGGAGAAATATCTGCAGAATATACCATACTTACAGGAAAACGCGAACTAAACTATATTATACCAAGTTTACAAGCACTTGGAAATATACCAAACCAAGCCGAATATTTAGTTTTTGCCGAAGATATTGAACTACCCCAAAACTGAACTGCCACAATGGAAGAACGAGGCATTAGCATAAAAAACCAATTTGGCGAAAATATTTACTTATACGAAAACCCACACTCTACAGATGCAGAAAATAATATAGAACTTAGAGAAGAAAATACTATTTACGAAATACAAGAAAATGGAAATATAATTACTGTAAAAACAAAAGTAAAAGCAAACTGGATACTTAGCCAAGAAAGAATATTCCCTGTAAAAGTGGACCCAACGGTGAATGCTCTTGCAGATGCTGGAAGAAGTGTGTATAATGATGGGTATGAAGAAACTTTAGGTTATTGGGGAAGAGTTAGTGACTACTGGTTAAGATATCATATTAAATTTAATACTTCAGCCATTCCTGCAAATTCTACTATTAATTCTGTTATTGGATACCATTATATATATTATAATTATAATTATCATGACTACAATGGTT
>JAAYTS010000344.1 GCA_012517995.1 Clostridium sp. | reverse complement strand
TGAGGGCTTCATCAATGTTATTAAGTTGATAATAACAATGAGCTATCCTGATCCTATCCTCTACGTCAAACTTATAATCATTATCCATTAATGATTTGTAATATTGAAGCGCTTCATAATACTCACCACGTTCAAACTGACTAATTGCGCGACGCAAAGCACTTTGTCCCGAAAGATTCATCGGGGCAATCAATAGCGTGAACAGCAGTAGTAAGTGTAAGGCTAGTCTCATGAGATCCTTTTTTTAGATTAAAAATAACGAATTGATCGCATTCCGGGTCGCTTATTGAATGTAAAATCAAACTGCAGGCCAATTTCATGTGAACCGGCCTTAGCATATCGACTTATCGGAGAGAATGAGTAATCGAAAGAATACCTAACTGTAAACTGTCTGTTTATAATATATTCAAGCAGCAATACAGCCTCTGAAACAGTACGGTACGACATTCCGATCCAGAACTGTTCTGCAAGCAGAACATTCACAGATGCATCAAACTGCATAGGAGCACCATATACCTGTTTCATGAGTAAAGTAGGTTTTACCTTAACAGGATACCAGTCAAAGATATAACCTCCATACAGGTACATATGCATATTCTTGAAATCAATTGTATTCTTAAACCCCTCAGACCCTTCATCAAACTGATTTGTAAAGAACTTCGGTATAGAAAAGCCCACAAAATACATATCCGAATACAAATATGTACCAAAACCAAAATTGAAGTTCAGCTTTGACTCTTTACCCTCAAACACCGGATCACTATATTCACCAGTTACAGCCTTAGTTCCATCATATACTAATGAACTAAAACCAGCCTGTAACCCAAATGAAAGGAATTTCTCATCCCTGTCAAGTCTAATCTTATATGACCCGGCAGCAAATAGGTCAAGGGTATTGGAAAACCCAACATGATCATTTACAATCGAAAGTCCCAGACCTACATCAGTATCCTCAATGGCACCATGTACATTAAGTGCCTGATTCATAGGAGCACCATCAAAACCAATCCACTGGCTTCTATGTATCAAAAGGCCACTTATTACATCCCGTGTTCCATTATAGGCAGGGTTAAGTAACCCCTGGTTTGCAATATAGTGATTGAACCGGTACTGATCCTGTCCAAACAAACACTGCCCACCGATCAATAGTAAAGCACCTATGGAAACTAAAATTTTTCTTACCATAACATAGGGTCTAGCTAACACCGGAGGTGCTACACACCTCCGTATATCAGGGTTTTTAGTATTCTCAATCAATTTCACCTTACATTAACGTCTCAGTTCAACGTAACCTGTGTAGGTTCGCTCTTCAAGCTTACCTTCAATATTCTTGGATACTTTGAATATGTAGAAGTAAACTCCATTGGGCAATTCCTTGCCTATTGATACCATGGCACCAACATTTGAGCGTCCATCCCAGCTATTATCATACTGCTTGCCATTACTACGATAGACTATAGTACCCCATCTGTTGTATACTTCAAGTGATGACTCTGCAGTGACTCC
>JAAYTS010000268.1 GCA_012517995.1 Clostridium sp. | reverse complement strand
TCATCATCCACGACCAGAATCCTATTTTTATTCATTAAAATTCCCCTATAATTAAGTAATAAATCTTTAGAAAAAGTATAACCTTTAAAAAATAATAATTCAATACCAATTGTCCTCGGATGAGCCACGGAACTTACAGGTGACAATAATAGCATACTTTCGTCAGAAGCAAAATAACAAACAATACAGTAAAAAGAGGTAAACGGGTTACTGTTAACCCAAATCTGAAAACATCAACCAATAAATAAACACAGGTTTAGGAAAATATTGATGTTGTCAGAATAGCAAGCCAAGCTTATAATTGAAAAAGGATTATATTAAAGGAGCAATCCCATGTTAGAATTAATCGCCATGATAACAATGTTGATAGACCATATCGGGGCGGTGTTCGTTCCCCATATGGCAGTTTTAAGAATTATCGGTCGTATATCTTTTCCCATATACTGTTTTCTACTTGTTCGTGGGTCCTCCAAAACCGGGAATTTTTACAGATACTTGTTTCGGCTGACTTTACTGGCTTTAATCAGTCAACCCATATATTTCGACCTTTTCGGATGGAAAAGACCTAATGTTATATTTACTCTTTCAGTATGTCTTATAATCCCACATTTCGCACCCTAACCCATAATAACTTCTAATTATCATTCCCTACGAAAAAATGGATCCGGCCTTACCATAGTATAAATCTCCGGTTTAAGGCCTATTAGACGGAGCAAAGAAGTAACTTCCTCCTCTTGTTTGCCTGACAAAAACCTTTCAATAGTGTCATCAGTATTAACAACAATAGCAGTATTAATGGGATTTAATAACTCAAGGATCCTATTACCAGTGGGTTTTGTTGTTTTAACACCGCCTTGCACAACAAGATACGTACCTTCTTTAGCAAGGGCATTTCTAACACGCCTTTGAAGAACCTGATACAAGAAAAGTGCAAGAAGCATTACATAGGTCAGTGCCTCTATCCTACTGGGTTTCTTCATGAAAATTTCATTAAGAAAAACAGGATTCTTTAAAAACCTAAAGGAAGCCTCCACAGAATTCTGATTTTTATATTCCTTTAAAATATCTACAGGAGCTTTGTTAAAGTGGTTAGTTATCAAAACAAAACAACTGGCCTTGTCTATAGCCTTTTGTTTTTGGTCTAAATCCAAGTCTCCTATACTACACTTTATTTGGTAGATAGTTTCCTTTTCAGGGACATAGTCCTTAGGAGGTCTGCCTTTACCTTGTCTCTTTTTAGCTCTTGTAATTTCTATAACTTCATGAATCAATAGGTAAAATGGGTTGTTATGCTTTTTTTCAAATAGACTAAACTCAGCCTCAGCATCTTTTATGCAAGCAAATTCTCTTTTGCTTAAAGCTTTTACTTCTTTTTCAAGGTTTTTATAGAGTTTGTCTATGTTTTTATCTATGGTCTTTTGTTTTCTTTTATCAAGATTTGAAGAATGGACCACTACGAAATAATATTTATTGTCTTTGATTGTCCTAATAAAGGTTTGGTATCTATACTCGGCAGCCTTCTTACTATCAGAAATTTTTCCGATATCTTGCCAATTATCCTTTTTAAAAGCAAGTTCTACTAACTGTTTTTCAAGCTTAAAGGTGGCGGGAAATCTGGAGATAAAAAACATATCTTTAAGTTCTTTGAGGTTTTTCTCCGTAATGAGTGCAGAATCTGCTACGTAGGTGATAGATTTCAAATCTACTTCTTCTCCAATACAGCTTGATAAAGACTTTATGAAATCAAAGTTCCAGGTCTTATCGTCTTTATTGCCACTTAAAGGTTCACCTATAACGGGTATACCTTCTTGGTTTACACCTAAACCTATTTTAAGCTGTTTTAAGTCATTTCTATAGTCTTTACTAAAGCCTCTTACAATGTCGATAAAGCCTTCTTCCTGTATATCATATTCGCCATATACGGATACTGATGTAGTATCTGCATGCAGGTGGGAGATATCTATTTTTTCTATAGCTATAGCGTTAAGCATTACGGTTGATATTACCTTCTTAGGACCTTTTTCAATAAGTTTATCTAGGGCTCTTGCAAGGGCATCATCGTTAAAGTCTGAGGATTTTACACCAACGCCAAAGAGATTAGGTAGGTCCTGCCCTTTAAAAAAATCTTCTACTCTGTAAAGAGGTGTTCTTCCTGAGAATATGTTAAGAAGCATGGCTACAATTCTAGTGCCAGGAGATAATTTGCATTGTTTTTCATCCCAGTCAACAAGGGTATCTATGGTTTTAGCTATTTTTAATATTTCGCATAGAGCAACAAGTGTGGGGCCAGGTCCTGGGTTATGAGGTATTATTGTTTTTATCATTGTCATCACCAGTACAATGATATACTAAATTGTGGAAAAGTACAAGTCCATATTTTCCCAATTCTGCGGTTTTTGAAAATATTTTTTTAAATTAGATTAATTGTTTTAGTGGGGGTGCGAAATGTAGGATGAATGTGGAGATGTCAGATCGTAGGGAAACTCTTATGAGGTGCCGACATCTTCACCGGAGTAGTTTTATACATAGAACCACTATTTTATTCGTAATATAACAGCTCTTTTTTTGTAATAAACGAGCTTTACGGAAAATAGTATATAACAAGACCTTATGAAAATATAAACCATAAAAGCCTCTGCTAT
>JAAYTS010000209.1 GCA_012517995.1 Clostridium sp. | reverse complement strand
TTTTTTGTAGTCATCATGAGTATATTCAATTTTGCAACAATCAGAAGTAGTAAATTTTTTTTCTAACATTCTGCAACACTCCTTAAACTATGATTAAAATAACTTCCTAATATCATAGTATACATAAAGTGCTGAAAAGTTGACTTATTTTTTTCAAAAAAAAACACCCGTTTTATAAAAACGGGGTTCAACATATTATGTAGGGTATATGTATTGAAAATTATCATTTTAACTGTTGTCGCAACAGTTAGCAAGAGCATTTAAAATGTCTCGCTACTATACTATGCGTACCAATCTATTTTTTTATGTGGGTAGGATACAAAAAACTTTTTTATGGTTCTTCCCCCCACTTTAAAGACCCTGAAATATATCCTGTTACCTTTTTCCAATCAACAAAGTTGTTTGCTGATGGATTAAAGGAGTAGTCATTTGATTGGACATAATGGGACCAATCTTCTTTAAAAACTCGTATCTTTAAACGAACAAAACTTTTTGGTTTAAGTACTCCTGCACCATCTGAAAAACTCATTTCAAGGATGGTATCTGCATTGTCAACAGATGAGGACATTTCAATAAATTTAGCCTTTACATTAGAAGTTCCAACTGTTGACCAGTCACATATAAATTTCTGCTGGGCAGAACCATCCCTGGTATAGTAGTACCTTATTTTAATATCTGAAAGATCAATTTCCTCATCTCCAGTATTATAAACCCTGATATTTAAATAAATTGAATCTGTCTTAGATACCGCATTATCATTATACACCTGTATCTTTATACTCTTTTCGCCTTCTGGTGCTTTTGTCGGCGTAGTTTCTGCCTCTGGTGTTTTTACTGGCGTTTTGGTTGGCGTAACTTCTGCCTCTGGTGTTTTTGCTGGTGTTTTGGTTGGCGTAACTTCTGCCTCTGGTGTTTTTGCTGGTGTTTTGGTTGGTGTTACTTCTTCCTTCGGTGTTTTTACTGGCGTTTTGGTTGGCGTAGCTTCTGCCTTCGGTGTTTTTACTGGCGTTTTGGTTGGCGTAGCTTCTGCCTCCGGTGTTTTTACCGGCGTTTTGGTTGGCGTAGCTTCTGCCTCCGGTGTTTTTATCGGCGTTTTGGTCGGCGTAGCTTCTGCCTTCGGTGTTTTTACTGGTGTTTTGGTTGGCGTAGCTTCTGCTTTCGGTGTTTTTACTGGTGTTTTGGTTGGTGTTACTTCTTCCTTCGGTGTTTTTACTGGTGTTTTGGTTGGTGTTGCCTCTATATCTGGCGTTTTAGCTGGCACCTCTTCTTCCTGCATATGCGTTATAATTGGTGTTGCTGTTGGAATTTTTGTAGTTTTTTCAATATCTTCATTATTTTCTAATGCCAATTGAAGTATATCTATATCGTTTTCTTTAATTAGCTGATTTAAATTGGATTTTTTAAGTACATCTATAGGAATATCCTTTCCTTTTTCCTTTGCTTTTTCATAAATTAAATATTTGCCCATTGAAACTTCTGCTTCTGATGCAAGGTGCCTTTTGTCAATTGAAACTTCTACAAACTGTATATCAATACTATCATCAAGCTCTTCATCCATTTCATTTTTTAAATTGTTAATAAGCTTATGGTTAAATAGCTCTTTTTCCACTGGCTGCTTTATATTCTCAAAGGCTGTGGATATTAAAACTATTTCTTTTTCTTCTCTTTTAATAAATCCGTGTTTTTCCGAACTTTTAATAACATCATATACTACTTTTTCCAATAATCCTCCTTTGTGCTTAATGCCACTTAAAACCACTTCTCCATCTTCATTAAAAGCAACTGCATCTATTACAATGCTGTCTTCATTTACCATTAACTCTATACTTGGATTTATGTCCACATCTATGTATGCATATATTTTGTCAGTGTAAAAAAACTTAAAATATGACATTAACAATATAAATATAGCAGCAATGCTAGCAATGGCAGGAATAAAATACTTGTACTTTTGCTTTTTACTTATTATGTCTTTTCCACTGTAAAAGATCTTTTGTCCCACAAACATTCCTTCTCTGTATTTTATCATTTCAAATAAGCCTGCTTCAGATACCACTATTACGTTTTTACCTTGTATTTTAACTATTATGCCAAAGTTAGTCATTTGCTTTCCCTCCTTCCCTCTTGGTTTTTTTGAAGTATTCCTTAATTTCCTCTAAACTACTTCTTAAAACCAAACTCACAGCTATTATATATTTTCTGTTTCTTTCAATGGTTTTTCTACTGACGGTAACAAATTTCATTAAGTCCGATATTGGAATGGTCTTTCTTTTAATCATTTTATTAAATAATTCTTCATTGTCTGAAATAATCCTTGCTATACTTATATAAAGTTCTCTTGAATCTTTGTGTTTTGGAGATTTTTCTACAAGCTCCTCTAATGTGATACCAAATTCTTTTAGTTTATTTTCAAAAATCGTAATTTCTTCTTTAATTTCAATTTTTTCATACTGATAATGGGAATCTGATACAAGATATTTTTCTTCAAATTCATTTCTCTCTTCAAAATATGAAAAAGGTATTACTTTGTCTTCTTTTTTGTTTTTTCTTATATGGTCAATTATTCTATGATTGATTACTATATTGCAATAACTAATAAAATTTCCGTTTTTATCCGAGTCAAATTTATCAATCGCCTCATTAAAAGCCATTAGTCCTACACTATATTCTTCACTTGTTTCAGAATCTACATATTTCCCAATAGTGCTTGATATAACTTTTAACAAATAGGGCTTATATTTTTTAATTAATTCTTCTTTAAGACCAATATCCCCATTTTTAATTCTACTAATAGTACTATTAATAGAATTAATATGGGGGTTATTGTTTTTTAGCAAAAAAATCACCTCTAAAACCTGCTCTTTTGTCTCCATATTAAATTTTACAAAAACATATTTATTGTTTCATTATATTTATTGTAACAAATTAAATGGCATAAGTTAATAGTAAAAATAAAATACACTTAAAAACTAAATTTCCTTCGAAAGGTGCATTTATGATTTTTATAATTTGTGGTTTTTGTAATTTAAACATATATTTGCAGCTTTCACTACAATATGATAAAGTATTTTATATATAAAAGTTATCAATAATGCATAAAATATTATTTAACTAAAAAATTTTGTTAGGGAAGAGATATAATATGAACTATATAATTTATGATTTAGAATTAAACAGCAAACCCTTTAAAAGCAATCTTCCAAATGAAATAATTGAGATAGGTGCTGTTAAATTAGATGATAACCTTAATAAAGTGGATGAATTTCAATCTTTTATTAAACCTAAGTATTTTTCTAAATTATTTTCACTGGTTAAGAAAAAAACACAAATAACCCAGGAAGATATTAATAAAGCTGATACTTTCAAAAATGTTATCAGAAAATTTAGACAGTGGATTGGCCCAGACTCTATACTAATTAGCTGGGGACATGATGATATATATAATTTAAGTTTAAATTGCAAGTTTAACCGTATAAAAATTGAATGGCTAAAAAAAAATATTGACATTCAAAAACAATTTTCATCTATCTTTAATCTTCCATCTGGTCAAAGGTATAGCCTTGAAAATGCTCTAAAATTAATGGAGATTGATATTAAAGATAATTTTCACCGAGCTTTAATAGATGCAGAATACACTTCTAAAATTTTTAAGGGCATTTTTGACAAATTAAACCTTCAAGCTTTTAACACTATAAAACCTTTAAAGAAAAAAAATAAAAGTAAAAGAATCACTAAAAATGCTTGATTTTTATATGATATTTATAATATATCCAGTATTTTCCTGGCACTTATTATGTCCATAGAATCAGGTTCCTTCACTCCTTTTAGTCGATATTCACATCCTAGTTTTTCCCATTTGTAAGTTCCCATAGTGTGGTATGGAAGTATTTCTATATTTTCTACAGTTTTAAGTTCTCTTATAAAGCTTGCAGCTTTTTTTAAATCCTCTTCTCCATCTGTTAATCCAGGTACCAAAACATACCTTATCCAAATTGCTATATTTTTATCAGACACATATTTTGCAAATTTTTTAATCTTCCAATTTTCAACCCCTGTAATTTCCTTGTGTTTTTCTTTATCTGCATGTTTTATATCTAGCAACACCAAATCAGTATACTCTAACAGCTCATTTACATCATCTGTATTTGCAAAACCGCTAGTATCAATGGCAGTATGAATATCCATTTTTTTTGCCATTTTAAAAACCTCAGTTACAAAATCAGCCTGCAGCAGCGGTTCCCCACCTGTAACAGTCATTCCTCCACCTGAAAATTTTATATAATTAATGTATTTTTCCATTTTTTCAATAACCTCTTTCGGGGAATATTCTTTTCCCCCAGTAGCATCCCACATATCTCTATTATGACAATAAACACATCTTAAGGGGCATCCTTGCATAAACACCACAAATCTTATGCCAGGTCCATCTACCGTTCCAAATGATTCAAAGGAGTGAATTCTTCCTGTACTTATCATATTTTTCCCACCTTAGGTATCTTTTCATGAATAGTTCTATATATAAATTATTTGTCCTTTGTATTTTTATTAATTTTTATAAATTCCAATGTATATTTACCCTTTAAAATAAAAACTACCCAATATTAATACTCCTTTATTGAAATTTTCCCTATAGAACTTTTGACTTTAACTTTGGTAGAATAATTATACTCCCTAAAATCATTTTCTTCTATGGCACCTACACTTTCAAATGACACTTTTGAATCTTTAGATACCCATAAGTCAATATTACCTGTGCCAGTATTAATAATATACTCCCCTCCTTCTTCAAATTGTGATTTTATACTTATTGAACCAATGTTTTTTATTATACTGGAGTTTTTAGATATTCTCCCATCTAATATACTTACATTTCCCATATCCCCTTTTATATTTACCGTTCCAGTAAATTTGTTTATTTCTATATCAGCCATATTGATATCTGCATTTAATATCCCTTTTAAATCATCATGAAATTTAACCCATCCTTTATCTAAATACAAATTTAAAACATCTATACATTTAGGCAAGTAAATTTTTAAATCCACCATTTTATTTACCATGCTTTCATCTTTTCCTGTATATTTAATATCAAGGTTAAGTTTATCATTGTCTTCTATTAACTCTATTTTAAAATCATCTAATCTTTCGTCTAAATTATCGTTTAAATTATCACTTTGTAAAATTCCAATTACCTTTTTTTTAATTTCCAATTTTATTACTTTTTTATCCCAGTTAAAAAATTCAATATTACCAAAATCACAAGATATGCTAATTTCACTGTCTTCAGCCCATTCAAATAATTTTTCACTATAACAACTTACTTCTTTTTTAGGACTAACTTCAATAATTGAAGATGAACATCCACAAAGTATAAAAAAAGCCATTATTATAATTAAAATTTTATATCTCAAACCTTCTCCTCCTGCTCTAACATATCCAAGTTTATATCCAGGTATGCTGCTTATTAAATAAATGGTAACATAAACTTAATAAAAATTACAATTATTTCCCAATGCTGCAGGCATTAATATTATAAGTTTTTTTAGTACTTCTATATATAATTTAAAATAAAAAAATATTAGACTAATACTACTAATCTAATATTTTTATAAATATAAAATATTTTTTTTAAATACTAATCCCCATCTTCAAAAACTTCTTCAGGAAATATCATTCCATGTTCTTTGGCTCTTTCTATTACCTCTTCTTTAGTAATTTTATTATCCATTCCAGCAGAATATATAATTCCAATAAATGAACTTAATATTATTCCTATTCCAATACCTAAAAGTATGCTTTTTATGTGAAATTTCCTCAAAACTCAATCCCCCTTTTTTAGTGGAAAGTTTATATTAATGCTTTTATAATTTACTTGTTAATACCTAAAACAAGCTGTATTTCACCTTTTCCCATATTTAGTTTTTTAGCTATCTGAGTTTCATTAAGTCCGCTCTGTGAAAGACTTATAACTTCTTTGTACTTGCTATTTGCCGAAACAATCTTTCTTTTGCTTTCAATTTTATTAGAAAGAGATTTATTTATATCTTCAGAAAGCACATTTCTAAAAATGGTATTTTCACCATCAATTAAAAGCTCTTTTGATTCTGTAAAATATACCTTATCTATTTCATTGCTAACTTTCTCTTCCTTAATGATTTCTATTTCTTTATCTGCTGCTTCTTTTATTTTTTCAATTATAATTGTTTTTATTTTTTTATCTACTACTGATTTTATTTCTTTATCTATTATTTCTTTTATTTTTTTATCTGCTGCTGATTTTATTTCTTTATCTATTATTTCTTTTATTTTTTTACCTGCTGCTGATTTTATTTCTTTATCTGTAATTTCCTTAACTTCTATATCTTTTGCAGCTTTAATTTTTTCATCCGCCTCTTTAACTGTATTCACAACTTCTTGTCTTTTTTTATCTATATGAGATACCAAATAATCTGAAATATTGTTTAACTCTTCAATCATCAATTCTGCATCTGAAATTACTGATACCAACATCTCTTTTTTTTCTTGAAGTACTTCTTTGTCATCTAATTGTTTCTTTTTATCAAAGGCTATCCATACCAAAGAAATAACCATCAATAGTATTCCTACAAACATTATGCTTATGTGAAAATCCACCAAACCCATCACCTCCAATTACAGTCTAATATCAATTATACTTGTACCATTATCCTGATTTTTCTTATGTTTATATTTCCTGCCTCTACCTTTTTTGTCTGGATTTTTTTTCTTCTTTTCTTTTTCCTTTTCTCTAATTGCAGCTTTTTGAGGACTTTCCTGTGAATATACTAAATTTACAGAATCCTCAGCTTTGTGCTGAGTTGATACACTTTGCTGCTGCTGGATTGTAGCATTTTTATTTTGGTTATCATTTTGTATCTTTGATACTTCTGATGTCTTTGGAATAAGAATTTGATAATCAACAGGCTTAATGGACATATTAATCGCTCCTTATTTTTAATTATCATAAGAACCCACTTTAATATCAGATCCATCTCTATATAAAGTGCAATATTGCAAATTATCTTTTACATATAACATACTTGTGCCTATTGAAACTTTAGTTCCAGGATAAATATAGCCATAAACCTTTATTTTCCCGCTGGCTTCCTCTTGCAATTTCATCTCTATATATATTATTTCTTCCTTTAGCTGACCAATTTTGTTTATATAAAAAACTTTTGTCCGTATACTCTTAGCCAGTAATTCTTGTTTATCAGGCGTTAATTTTCCCATAACTTGATATTTTTTTAATATTGTAATAGCTTGTTCTGTCTTTTTTAAATCTTCTTCAATTTTTTCAATTTCAGATTTTAATTCTTTATATCGTTCTTTTAGTGAAGGATCTATTCCCACTTCTATATCTGTAGGGGTAGACATATAAGAACCTATAACCTTTGCTGATATCTCTTTCCCAACTTTACATGTCCCACCTACTAATAGTCCTTTTTTGCCTGTTAACTCTAATTTATTTCCACATTTAACATTGCTGTGCATTATTGCTTCAGCTTTTATATCTACTTTAGCTTCAATATTGCTGTTTTCTATATATTTTGCAATTATATCTCCTCCGCTTTTTAACGTTCCTTTTCCAAGACCTTGCATTCCTCTTCTCAAAATTATGTCTCCCCCTGCTATAATTGTAGCTCCTTCTACTACTCCTCCCACTTCTACATTTCCACCAGCTTGAATTACAAAACCCGATAGTACATTTCCTCTTACAATAACATTACCTATAAAATTTATATTTCCTATTGAATTATCTACATCTGCAGGTACTTCATAGTTTTGAAAAACATTAACCTTACCACTAATATAATTAATTTGTCCATTTATGGTTGAAATAAGTTTTTGTCCATCTTCGCTTATTGCTGTATTTTTTCCTTTTGGTAAAATAGCAGGTTTACCCTCTTTAGCAGGTATCTCCTCATCTAATACAGTCTTACCTGGAGTACCTTTTGTAGGTGGTTCTAATGAACAGAGAATTTCACCTTCTTTTACGTTTTTTATAAGATCTAAATTTCTAAAATCCACTTTTCCATCTTCTGTAATTGCAGGTTTTTTATCTTCCTTTAAGTTAAAATGAAAATTTATCCTGCCGTTTTCACCATTTACAGGTAAAACCCCTTCTGCTACCAATATATTTTCATTATATACAGGATATTTAGATATGTTTTCTAGTGTTTCCATGTCAAATCCATATTTTACCCCATGTTCTTTTAATATCGTAAGTATTTTATCCATTTCAAGTGTCTCGCCTCCATCTGGAGGTATCAACATAATTGAAGCTTTCATTTTATCAGGTGTAATAAAAACCTTTACCGAAGCATCAATTTTCACTTCTTCTTGTGCCTCAGCAATTTTTACAGTTTTTTTCTCTTGACTTAAAACAGCAAATTCTATCAAATCTCTTCTAAAATCCTTTACTTTTTTAATAGCTAGTTTATCTAAAATGTCATTAATATCAACTTTTTTCCCTTTGCCTATTGGAGGATAAACAGTCAAAAATAATCCGTCTTCTTTATATGTTAACTCAAAATAACCATCGTTAGGGTGTGCACCATAATACCTATACATTTCACATTCCTCCTTCCTATATCTTCCTATATCACAAAAAGACATTTTAAACACCCTTTATTATTCTTTAAGTAGTTAAAATACTTTTGTGACGCATAAGTTTACCTTTCAATCTTAGGATTGCTTTGGTATGCAACTGTGAAATCCTAGACTCGGACACTTCCATTATTTTACTAATTTCTTTTAATGTTAAATCATTAAAATAATACAAAGAAACAACTTTCTTTTCTTTTTCAGGTAACTTATCTATTGCATCAGCCAACATTCTTTTTACTTCTGATATTTCAATATACCCTTCAGGTCTTTCATCCTTATTTACATTTGAATTTATCGCTCCAATTTCATAATTTTGTTCTAAAAACTCTTCTAAAGATACCATAGATGATAAATTTACTTCATTTAATAGCTTGTTTAAATCCTTAACTTCTATACCAAGCTTTTTGGCCACTTCTTCATCTGTAGCAGAACGTCCTAATATGTTCTCTAGTTCCATATATACCCGTTCTAATTCTTTACTCTTTTGTCTTAAGGACCTTGGTATCCAGTCCAGCTCTCTTATACTGTCAATTATTGAACCTCTAATCCTCAAAGATGCATATGTCTCAAATTTAACTCCTTTAGTAATATCAAACTTTTCAATGGCATCAATAAGTCCAAATACTCCATATCCAATTAAGTCATCATATTCAACATTAGAGCCAAAATATATGCTCAATCTTCCTGCAACATATTTAACTATATGAGCATACTCTAAAATTAGCTTATCCTTTATAGCCGGGTCATTTGTTTCAGTGTACTTTATCCATAATTCATTTCTCTTGTTATCAACGGTTGACATTTAAATCCCCCATTACTTTTATTTTCTATTATTAAGATGCCTTCAAGTTGTCATTCATGTAAAATTTATGTCAAATAATTATTTGCTTCTTTTTAAATACCCTCTTGATCTTTTTTGTCAAGTTCAATGGTGTTTACTTCTAAAGGTTTAAATTCATCATCATATAAATCTTGTTCTTCTGCTTTTAAATCAATTTTTCTTCCCTTTTCATTATTGCCTTTATTCTCTCTTCTTTTTAAAACTTCTTCTTCCTTTAACTCTTCTAATTCCTTTAAACCTTCTTCTTCTTTCAAAGCTTCTTCTTTTTCCTTTAATTCATCTCTAATTTTAATTATGAATTTTTTTACATATAAACCCACCACAAAAAAGATAACCATACTAATTGACATTCTTATGTAAATTTCCTTATGTTCTACTCCTGTTTTATAACTAGTCATACCCACTATGATTGTTGCAAAAACGCCCATAACAAACGGTATTTTGTGAATATTATCCATTTCACTACCTCTCTCTTTATCGCCGTTATATTTCCTTAATTCCATATCCTATGGTCTTTATACGAAGTATTCCTGTTTCAGAATCAAGTATAATAGTGCGACCATGATTTCCTCCTGTATCTTCTGAAACAATTGGTATTTCAAGCTCATTAAGCCTTTCTCTTGCTGCAACAACATTTCTGTGACCAATTCTCATTAAATCCAGGCTTTGCCTAAATGCAAACATCTGAGCCCCACCTGCTAATTTTGCAATAATGTTTTTCTTTTGTCCACCTAACTTTTCCATTTCCCTAATAAGAGCAGAAATAGATGTATCTACAAACTTAGCGACATTTTCCCTGTTTCTTGCCTGAGTGCTGTCTGGAAGCATAGCATGTGCCAGTCCTACTACTTTAGTTTTTACATCATAAAGAGCAATCCCCACACAAGACCCTAAACCCAATGTAGTTAATTTTGCTGGATGTGAAGAGGCGCTCAAATCTGCCATTCCTACTCTAATAATATTTTCCATTAGCTTAAAACTCCTAATGCTTTTAATAGTACTCCGTAAGAATCAACATCGGGAACAAGGAAAAAATCTCCTACCACTCTGGTACTTCCTTCAAAAAATCCAGTTTCAATGTACAAAACCGAATCCCCAACCGCTCCAAATTGTATAGCAGGAACACTTAATATCGCTCCAGCCATATCAATTGCAAGTTCAGGAACTGACGGCATAATGCTAAGTCCGGTTAAACCTGAAAGAGACGATAAGTATGAACCTGCCAAAATATTCCCTATCTCCTGTAATGCCGATAGCTCCATTTCCTCAAATTCCTTGCCATCTTCAAGATTTCTTCCCATTAATATATTTACCAAAGTACGAGCTGCATCACTTTTTAAAATAAACATAATACTTCCTGCTATATCTCCTTCAACATTTAATAGCAATCCTACTACAGGTATTTCTGCCCCTCCTAAAATTTCACTTACATCTTTAAACTTCATCACTTTTACTTTAGGAACATCCATATCTACTTTTTTGTTTAGCATTTTAGCTAAAGCTGTAACTGCATTACCTGCACCAATATTTCCTATTTCCCTTAAAACATCCATATGTGTATCATCTAGATTATTAAAATTAAGTTTCATCTTTTTCACTCCCAAATTCATCAACAT
>JAAYTS010000208.1 GCA_012517995.1 Clostridium sp. | reverse complement strand
TCAACATCATCAAAATTAAAAGCAATAATTCCAGAGTTTTTTAAAATTTCTCTTCTGCTATATATTTTAACATTCTTAAGTTCTGACAATCCATCATAAATGGTCTTTACAAGTTCATGTTTTAATTTATTAATATAATCTAGTCCAATTTTATTAATATACTCAATTCCATAGCCTAGTCCTACTATTCCAGGAGTATTTAAAGTTCCACTTTCAAGTATATCGGGAAATGATTCAGGCTGCATAGGGCTTTCTGAATTACTGCCTGTTCCTCCAGTCATTAAAGGATTTATCTTTATTCCCTCTTTCACATAAAGCCCACCTGTCCCTTGGGGACCTAAAAGACCTTTATGTCCTGGAAATGCCAGCATATCAACATTTAACTCTTCTACATCTATTTTTATACTTCCAGCCCCTTGGGATGCATCAATTAAAAATAAAATTCCATTTTCCTTTGCAATTACCCCAATATCCTTAACCGGCATTATAATTCCATTTACATTAGATGACAGAGTAGATACTATAAGCCTTGTGTTACTTTTTACTGCCTTTTTAATATCTTGTGGATCTATTTCACCAAATTCATTCCCCGGTACAATTGTAAGTTCAATAACATTTCCCTTTTCTAAAGACTTTAAGGGCCTTATTACAGAATTATGCTCCATACATGTGGTTATCACATGATCTCCTTCTTTTAAAACACCTTTTATTGCAATATTAATTGCCTCTGTAGCATTTTTAGTAAACACAAGCTGCATAGGATTTTTTATGTTAAAAAAATTAGAAATAACCTCTCTAGTTTTAAATACAGCCTTCCCCGACTCAAGAGACATTTTATGTCCCCCTCTGCCAGGGTTTGCACAATACTTTTCCATACACCAGAGCATTTCTTCATAAACTCTTCTTGGCTTTGGATATGAAGTTGCAGCATTGTCAAGATAAATCATATTACCCACCTCTACAAATTAGATGTTAAATTTAGATATTTAGGAAGCTTCAACCCCGCTTTTTCTGCTGCATAAATAGCAGCATCAATATCAACCATATTTTTATCATCATAAATTTTATAATTTGTTCTATATTTTACTGGAGTGTTAATTAGCATAATGGTATTTGCACCTGCATTTAAAGCCCACACTTGAGCGTCTTTATCTAAAGAAGCCAAAGCTGTAGTTGATGGTATGTATACTTTTTTACATACAATTCTTGTAACTGCCATGGTTCTTAGAGTAAGGTCAATATCACCATGGGGTATATTTTCAAAAGCAGTACCTTTTGCAGGAATAAAAGGACCTATTCCTATCATATTTATACCCATATCCTTAAAATATATTATATCCCTTGCAATATCCTCTATAGTTTGACCAGGAATTCCAATAATGTTGCCTGAACCGTTTATATAACCTAATTCTTTTAGCCACTTAGAACATTTAAGCCTTAAATCAAAATTTCCATCTGGATGAATCATTTCAAAAAGTTTTTTGTTTGTTGTCTCAATTTTTAATAGAAAATTGTTTGCACCAGCTTTTTTTAAACTTTCATATTCTTCAAAAGATTTTTCTCCAACACTTAAAGTAATTCTCATGCCAGTTGCTTTTTTTATTCTTTTTACAAGCTCTACAAGCCTTTCAGTTCCCCAATGGTGGTCTTCTCCTGACTGAAGTATCACTGTCCTTAGGCCTATTTTATTCAAATACTCTACAACTTCCATTATTTCCTCTTCATTCATTCTATACCTTTTAATTTTGTTTTGTGCATTTATTCCACAGTATTTGCACTTTTTACTGCAGTAGTTGGAAAATTCTATAGCACCTCTTATTTCTAATACATTTCCCACTGCCTCTCTCCTTATTCTGTCTGCGGCAGCATAAATCCCATCAATTTCTTTTTTATTTTCAGTTGAAAGAAGGTATACAATTTCTTTTTCTAAAAGTTCATCTCCATTTTCAATCTTTTTTAAAATATCTAAAAATTCTTTTGATACCGATGCCCCAAGTTTTCTGTCAATAAGACCTTGAAGCTTCATTTTTTTGTCTTCATATATGCCTCTTATTTCAATTTCATTTTCAGAAATTATATTTTTTGACTTTTCAACATTTACATCCTCTACTTTTATAGCTATAGCACACACTGTACCTGATTCTGGCGGGGCTGGAACTAAATCTGTTTCTATTCCTTTTTCCCTCAAAAGTCTGTTTATTAAAAGCATTTGCCCACTGTTTTTAGCCAATATCAAATAAAATTTCCCCTTCACACACTCACTTCCTTTCAACTTATATATACACATCCCCATCTATTTTAAACTTTTTATTTTCCGCTTTTCTTTTAAAACTATAAAACTCCTTAAGACCTAAAAGTTTTAAGTCTTAAAGAGTTTTTATTAAATTAAAAATTAAGCTCTACAAACCTTAAAGACTTCTAATGAGTAATGGCAACCTTTGCCCTTACACCATTAATATTTCCTAACTTTCCGGTTAATGCTCCAATTTCATCATTGGTACCATCTACAATAATAGAAATAACCGATACACCTTTTTCTTTGTAGGGAATACCCATCCTGCCTACAATTATATGGCCAAAATCACTTAGTATATTATTTATTTTTTTAGAAGTTTCTTCACGATTGTTAGTTACTATTCCTAAAACAGCCACTCTATTTTTATCCATAGCTAAAACCTCGCTTTAATTACCCAGGCTTTCAATAGCCTTTTTAATTAATTTTTCATCTTCTAGTGTACACTGGATTACTTCTCCTATTTTTTTCCTTGGTAAAATAAATTTTAGTTTATCTCCAACAATTTTTTTATCATAAAACATTTGATTATATACCTTGTCTACATCAATACCTTTAAGGCTAACAGGTAAATCTATTTTTTCCAAAGTTGTTTTAACTTTTTCAGTGGTTGTATCATCAATAAGGTCAAGATAGTTTGCTAGCCTAAAAGCACCTACCATTCCTAAAGAAACACACTCACCATGCAGTAAATTAAAATCCATCACCGTTTCAATTGCATGACCTATAGTATGGCCAAAATTAAGAATTGCCCTAAGGCCGCTTTCTTTTTCATCTTTTTCAACAACACTTCCTTTAATGGAACAGTTTACTTTTACAATATACTGCAATACCCTTTGGTCTAAATTTAAAATTTTTTCAGCATTTTCATCAATATATTCATAAAACTCTTCATCTTTTATGATACCATGTTTTACAACTTCTCCAAGTCCTGAGCAAAGTTCTCTTTTTGGGAGAGTTTTAAGTGAATTAACATTAATATATACTAATTTAGGCTGGTAAAAGGAACCTATTATGTTTTTATGCCCTTTAAAATCCACTCCAACCTTTCCTCCCACACTGCTGTCAGACTGTGCCAAAAGAGTTGTTGGTATTTGCACAAAATTAACTCCTCGTAAAAAGGTGGCAGCTACAAACCCTGTAATATCACCTACTACCCCTCCACCTAATGCTATAATTGTAGCATTTCTATCTAGTTTAAGAGTAATTAAAAAATTATAGATTTCCCTTATTGTATCAAGGTTTTTATTCTTTTCTCCAGCTTCTATTACAAATTTTTCAACATCTAAGCCAGAACTTTCAA
The DNA here is from genome assembly GCA_012517995.1 of Clostridium sp. Classification (GTDB taxonomy): domain Bacteria; phylum Bacillota; class Clostridia; order Acetivibrionales; family Acetivibrionaceae; genus Herbivorax. The sequence goes on along the minus strand of JAAYTS010000208.1, from coordinate 14,604 downwards.
AAGCTTTCATACACTCATCTGCCTGGCAGCTGTCCACATTGGTATCTGTAATTAAAACTAGCTTTCCTTTAAGTGCTGCATCATCAATGGTTTTTCCTATTCCATCATAATTAGTTGTTATATAAATAGGATAACTTCTTTGACCTAAATCAATATTTAACTTTATCACTTTTTAACACTCCACCTTTATAAATATATATCCAATATGACCACATGTTAAAAATGTGGTCATATTGTTTTATATAAAAACCATCTATTATTCAATTGCAGTTTTACATCTGTCACAAATGCTAGGATGTTCCTGGTCTTTTCCAACTGTTTTGCTAATCATCCAGCATCTTTCACATTTTTCCCCTTCTGCTTGAGAAATTACAACCTTTATTCCTTTAAATTCATCATCTTCATAGAACTTTCCTTCTACTTCTACTGAATTTATAAGTTCTACATCAGATACAATAAATATGGTAATTAAATCCTTTTCAATTGATTTTAAGAAATCATAATTGGACTCATCTGCATATATGGATACTTTAGCATTTAATGAATGTCCAATTAGTTTTTCTGCTCTTGCAATTTCTAAAGCTTTTGAAACTACTTGACGAACTCTTATTATTTTTGCCCACTTTTCTTCTAGTTCCTTATTGTCATAGACTGGATTTTGAGCTGGCCAGTAATTTAGCTGCACACTTTCAGCATCATCCCCCTCTTTATGAGGCATATACTGCCAGATTTCCTCACTTGTAAAAGCAAGCACTGGAGTTAGTATTTTAACTAAAGAATCTAATATTTCATACATAGTAGTCTGTGCAGCCCTTCTACCTACAGAATCTGCTTTTGAAGTATAAAGTCTGTCTTTTATTATGTCAAGATAGAAGTTACTCATATCTATAACACAGAAATTATGAATTGCATGGAACATCAAATGAAATTCATATTTACTATATGCATCATCCACCACTTTTATCAGTTTGTTGAGTTTCATCAATGCCCATTTATCAAGTTCATATAATTTGTCGTATTCTACCATATCTTTGTTAGGATCATAATCACTTATATTTCCAAGGATAAATCTACTTGTATTTCTGATCTTTCTATAAACTTCAGAAAGCTGTTTTAATATATCCTTTGAAATTCTAATATCACTTTTATAATCTGAAGATGCAACCCAAAGCCTTAAAATATCAGCCCCATATTCTTTTATTACATCTTCTGGGTCAATTCCATTACCCAAAGACTTAGACATCTTTCTTCCTTCACCATCAACAACATACCCGTGAGTTAAAACAATTTTATATGGTGCTCTTCCTCTAGTTGCAACAGAAGTAAGAAGTGAAGACTGGAACCACCCTCTATGCTGGTCACTTCCTTCTAAATACATATCCGCTGGAGAGTGCAAGCCCTCAAAAGTTTCTAAAACTGCTGCATGGGTAGAACCTGAATCAAACCACACATCCATTATATCCTGTTCTTTTTCAAACTCATTACATCCACATTCACATTTAATGCCTTCAGGTATAATATCCTTTGAATCCACTTCATACCATGCATTAGAACCTCTTTCTTTAAAGAGTTTTGCTACAGCTTCTATAGTTTGATCATTTATAAGCTCTTTTTTACATTCTTTGCAGTAAAATATAGGTATTGGAACTCCCCATATTCTCTGCCTTGAAATACACCAATCTCCTCTGTCTCTTACCATTGCTGTTATTCGTTCCTTACCCCAATCAGGAACCCATTTTACTGTATCAATAGCTTTTATTGCTTCATCTCTAAAACCATCTATAGAGGCAAACCACTGTTCTGTTGCTCTAAAAATTATAGGGTCTTTACATCTCCAACAATGTGGGTATTGGTGTTCTATTTTTTCTGAAGCCAAAAGATGACCTGTTTGTTTTAGCTGTTCTATAATAGCAGCATTTGACTTTTCATAATAAAGTCCTGCAAACTGTCCTGCATCAGCGGTAAGATGTCCCTTATCGTCAACAGGAACAATTACCGGAATATCGTATTTTTTACACACCTCAAAGTCCTCTGCACCATGTCCTGGAGCTGTATGAACACAACCAGTACCAGCCTCTAAAGTTACATGATCCCCTGTTATTATTACTGAGTCTCTGTCTAAGAAAGGATGCTTACACAAAATTCCCTCTAAATCCTCTCCCTTAAACTTTCCAACCACTTCATATTCTTCTATTTCTGCTACCTTCATAACATCTTCTATTAATTCTTCTGCTATCACATAATATTCATTTTTAGCCTTTACTACACCATATTCAAATTCAGCATTTAAACTTATAGCCAGGTTTCCAGGCAATGTCCAAGTAGTTGTGGTCCAAATTACAAAATAAATATCATTTAAATTTTCAGTTATTGATTTAAATTTACCCTTATCATCCTTAACATTAAATTTAACATATATAGATGTAGTGGTATCTTCTAGATACTCTATTTCCGCCTCTGCAAGTGCTGTTTCACATTCAGGGCACCAATAAACAGGTCTTAGTCCTTTATAAATATGACCGTTTTTTGCCATTTCCCCAAATACTTCTATTTGCTTTGCTTCAAATTCTGGCTCTAGAGTTATATAAGGATTATCCCAATCAGCACGTACTCCCAGCCTTTTAAATGCGTTTCTTTGAACATCTAAGTATTTTAAAGCAAAATCTTTACATGCGTTTCTAAATTTTACAGCACCCACTTCATGCCTTTTTAACCCTAATTCCTTTATTGCCCTTTGTTCAATAGGAAGTCCATGAGTATCCCATCCTGGAGTAAAAGGTGTTTTGTATCCCTTCATACTATAGTATTTTATAACTATGTCCTTTAAAATTTTGTTTAAAGAAGTTCCAAGATGTATTCCTCCATTTGCATAAGGAGGTCCATCGTGCAGGATAAAAACAGGCTTTTCTTCATTTTTTTCAAGCTGTTTTTTATAAATATTCATTTCATCCCACTTCTTTAAAAAATCTGGTTCTTTTTGAGGAAGATTTCCCCTCATGGGAAATTCCGTCTTTGGTAAATTTAGTGTTTTTCCATAATCAACTGACATATCTATACCTCCATTTATAATTTAAACTTTAATCTAAATTTCAATTAAAAAACTCTCATCCAAAAAAGGGACGAGAGTTTAACTCACGCGGTACCACCCACATTATTTATTAATATATAAATCCAAAATCATTAATGATTCTAAGTTTACATTAATACCATTTGAATAAAATCAAAAATTTATATATTACATAAATCACTTAATTAATATAACGGCTTAACCGGCTTTGCCTAATAAAAATTTCTTTCTTTCAGCAAAGCAACTTGTAGATGATTTTCAAAAATTACCTTTACAGGTTTACACCAGCCACCTGCTCTCTAAAAAAGAATAATTTTCTACTCCTTCTACTCATCGTTTTTAACACATATTAAATTATTCATTTAAAAGAAATTATACAATATGCCATATTTTAATGTCAAGGGAACATTTTTAATTTATTTTTTGAACTCCCACAACTTCATAGCTTGATAATCTATCGCCATCCCAGTTAAACAGCATTGTACCAAGCTTTCCTGTAGGCATGGATTTACTGTTTTCAAAACCAATTATAGTGGTTTCTTTTTTTAATATTTTAAAACCTATTACGCCTAATGTGCCGCTTTTTTCTGCTGCACCTGATTCTTTATAATCAGAATAACTTGTATAAGTAGTTCCAAAGTTTAAAACTCCATTTGCTATATCATTATCCACAAGATTTATAGGAAGAAAGTCTTGATTTGTAAGTATTGTAGCCCCAGTAGGTTTTGTTCCTTCGTCAAATGGCTCAAGTGTATCGTAGTTAACAGCCTCAAGTACCTCAGGGTCATATTTTATATTTATCTGGTAACCTGCAAAATTAGCCGCAAGATTCACATTTATTTCCGCCTTAATTACATCTCCAACTTCTCCTTGATTTTTATCAAGCTTTAAATATATGTAATTACTAGTTGAAGGTTCATTAGGAACTGGTATGCTTTCTATATTTACATCCTGCACTAATCTTTTATCCTCATCAGTTATTTTTGGGTATGTCCCTGTGTTATTGTCTTCTTGTTTGTCCTGTGAACCCGTTGTGTGGTTTTCATCTAAAATGTTAGAATCTGTGGCAGCCGGGTCATCTATATTTTTATCTTTATTTGAGCTGCATCCTGCCAAAACTGAAATTATAAAAATAATTCCTGCTAAAAGTAATACTATTTTTTTATTATTGTACAATAATATCATCTCCTAAAAATAAATTATTTAAAGTCTAAACATTGGAACTTTACAAATAATTATAACGTATTTTAAGATTATTCCTTGAATCTTTTATAACACAATATTAATTAAAATTCAATTATTTTATCATATTAAATAAAATAAAAAAGCCACAAAATAATATGATAATCATTATATGTGGCTTTTTTAAACTAAATTTAGTTTTTTTTTAATACATTTAATTTATATTAATTGATTGTAACTGATTTTTGTATTGTGTAATCTGGTACTTCATTCCCATCCCAATCAATTAATATTGCACCTAAAGCAGTACCTGTTGCTGTAGTTATTCTTTCAAAAGAAATTTCAGTTCTATCTTCACTTAATACTTTAAATGATATTTCTGCTAAAGTTCCGCTGCCTTCACTAATACCCTTTTCTTTTAAAGAAGCCATCTCTAAATATATTCTGCCAAAGCACAATCTTCCTTTTTCCGGATCATTAGAAGCAACTGTTAGTGGTGTAAACTTTTCATTGTTAATAACTGTATTTCCTCCTGGTAATGTACGCGTTTTATAAGCCTCTCCTGATGACTGTACAGGTTCTAGAACATTAGGGTCATATTCTATATTCAGCTGATAACCTGCTAAGTTGTTAACATCCTTAAGTAAAAAGGTTGCAGTTATTATTTCTCCCACTTTAGGGGTATTTTTATCCACCACTATAGATACATTATTTTCCAAAACATCTGAGGAAGGGTTAATTGTTTTAGGTTGAATTACTGTATAATCTGTAATTCTTTCCCCATACCAGTTATAAAGGTATGTACCTGAAATGCTGTTTGGCATTGTATTGGTTTTTTCAAATCTGATATTTGTAGACTCTTCACTAAGAACCTTAAAGCCTATTACTCCTATAGTTCCAGATTCTTCTGCCTCTCCACTGTTTCTGAATTCTTCCATATAAGTATATGTCTTTCCAAAATTAAGAATTCCATTTGATATGTCATTATCAACTAAGGAGATAATACCATATTCTGAATTGTCAAGAATGTCCCCATTACTTGGTGCAGTGCTTTCACCAAAAGGTTCACCTGTGTTAACATCAACAGCTTCTAAAACGTTAGGGTCATATTTAATATTTAATTGATAGGCAGCAAAATCAGTTATGTCACTTACATTAATATATGCTTTAATTATTTCCCCTACTTTTGCTGATGTTTTGTCTAATTTTATAATTATATGTGCATCAGCAGGTTTTATTGGTTCTTGTGGTTCAGGAGTCTCCACTGGTGTTTCTGTTGATTGGGATATAGTAATAGTTTCCGGTTGTATTACTGAATAACTTGTAATCTTGTTTCCATTCCAGTCAAACAGCATTGTACCAAAAATGCTGTTTGGCATTGTAATTGTGTCTGCAAAACTAATACTTGTATTTCCTTCTTTTAAAACTTTAAATCCAATTGTTCCTAAAGTTCCTGTGCTGCCTTCTCCTTTGCCGCTCATACGGTAATCACTAAGGAATGAATATGATTTTCCAAAATTCAATATTCCCTCTTCAATATTATTTGCTGCAACTGAAAAAGGTCCATATTCTTCATTAGCTATAAGCGTACCATCATCAGGCACTGTTGCTGAATTATATGGATTTAGGGTATCTGGAACAACTGGCTGTAAAAACTCAGGATCGTATTTTATGTTGAGCTGATAAGCTGATAAGCAATCAACATCATTTATTTTTATAACAGCATTTATTATATCACCAACTGAAACGGAGTTTCTATCTAGTTCAAGTGATATGCTTCCTTCTGAGTTTTTAACATTTATTACAGATGGTTGTGAAGTGGTATAGTTGGTAATCCTGTTGCCTTCCCAATCATACATTAAAGTTCCACAAATGCTATTTGGCATTCTAACTGAATCTTCAAATCCAATAGAAGTAGGTTCTTCTTTTAAAACTTTAAATCCAATTACAGCCAACGTACCTGTTCTTTCGGCATTACCTGTTTTCCTATACGCATCAAAATATGTATATGTTTTTCCAAAATTTAAAATACCCTCTTTAAGATCGTTTGATGCCATTGTTATAACACTGTAATTATCATTAACTATAATATCCCCATCTTTTGGCATAGTTCTTGTTTTCATTGTATCCCCTGTATCAGGGTTTACTGGTTCTAAGATTTCAGGGTCATATTTTATATTAATCTGAAATCCGGCTAAATTACCAATATCATATACGTTGACCTTTGCTAATATTATCTCACCAACCTGAGCTTTATTTTTGTCAAGCTCTAAAGAAAGATAGTTTTCTTCTGTTGATTTAGCATTTACAACATTATTATTTGAATCTGAGTTTGTAGATATTGATTTAAATGCATTTAAAAGAGAATCTAAATTTGAAATTGCAAACACTGATGTCAGCAAAAGTGCGACAACTAAAACCCTACAAAAATTTTTTTTCATTTTATATTCTCATCCTCCCAAAAAAATTTTTATAAATAATATATATCTTGCAAAGTATTTTATGGAACATATAAAAATTTGCATTTTAGTCCTTTAAAATACTTTTCCAGCATGTTTACTTAAACATGTCAAAAGTATCAGTAAAAACTTTTTGAGTTACCTCCCTTCCCTTTTTACTTGACATATTAAATTCTAAACATGCTAATATATATATTACTAACTATATAAAAATAAAAATTTAAAAATATACTCTGTTAATTAAAACAATATTTTAACATGTAAAAAACAGAAATGATAGCAGAATTTTCATATTTGATACTATCTAAAAAGATTGGTACGTGCATTAATTAAACTTGACGTATCCATAGGCACCACAACTAATAATTAGTATATACCCTACAAATTTTTATTCTCATATTTATTTTAATATTTATAAAAAATATATTCAAATTTAGTATCTAGGTTTAATCAACACAAAAATTTCAAATAGCTAAAAAATGGCTGTGCATAAAAGGTATCTTCCTAATATAATTATATGATAATTCTGCCCATCTTTCAACAATGATTTATACTAACAGAAGGCTTATAAAAAGTCAATACAAACGTATTATATTACATCAAAAAAATAATTTTGTACGGTTTTTTTAGAAGTAAAAATATTAAAACATTTATGTTTTTTTAACATTATCACAAGTTTACATATATTTTTTTAAAAAAAACCTGGATGTAATTTACTACACCCAGGTTTTGTAAATGTTATCTTACATAAGTTTTATATTTATTATTGTCCACTAATTATTGTACAATAGTTAGTGGATGAACTTTTGCGTATTCTAATTGATATACATATCCTAATACGTAAGCTAGTGGTGAATTCCAGTAAATACAGATTTCGTTGGTAGCATAACTTCCTGTTATATCTGCATAACGCTTTGCTGGTGGTGTATTTTCATCTACCATCTGGGAAACTGGATCTCCTAATTCGTTTACTATTTCATCATTAGGACCACCTACAAGCATACCTGGAACAGTTGTTTCAAGTACTGCAGAAGGTCTGTGGTGAGGATTTTGAGCAGATTTTTCACCATATCCTGTAACATAGCTTATATCATTTGCATTTCTTCCTAAGAAATAATGTATCTGGTCTAAAACAGCTTCTTTATATCTGGCATCTGGTTCTATCATATCTGCAAATATTAACATCATAGTACGGTCTGCTAAATCCTTATTGCTACCCCATACATAATAGCTTAGGGCAACTTTATATCCGTCTTTTTCCCATATTTTTAATATATCCTGTGCATTGTTTATAAAAGCTTTCTTGGCTTTTTGATACAATTCGCTGTCTTCGTCAATTAAATCATTTGTCAATATTGCCACATGTGCATAAGAACCCATATCTATCCATCCAAATCCTGATTTTGGAAGGTAATTATCTGTCATATATTCTAGATACTTTTCATCTCCAGTGGATTTATATAGTTCTGCTGCTGCCCAGTAACGTTCATCGCTGGCACTAATATCATTGTATGAACCAGTATGGAAGAATGATGGGTCAACATAACTGTTTGTAGTAGGATTTTCTTCTAGCCATTCCCATGCAAAAATTGCCGCTTCAAGACATTGCTCTGCAAATTCCTCATCAAAATGTTTATACATTCTATAAGCATATGCCATAGATGCAGCAAAGTCACCTGTAGCCTGGGCTGAAACTGGTGATAAATATAATGGATCTACATCTTCATGTGGCAAAATAGTCATAGGTGAGTGATACTGAGTAGTAACTTTGTGATATACGCCACCTGTTTCTGGGTTTTGCATTTTAAGCATCCATTCTAATTCATATTTTATTTCTCCTAATAATCTTTCTGGTCCTCCAAAATCAATTTCCTGAGTGCCTGGAAAATGTTCTGCAGTCATCATTAAGTCAGCAACAGCTTTAGAAGCAGGAGTAATGTATCTTCCATAGTCACCGGCATCGTACCATCCACCATGTACATCAATTTCTACCTCTCCATAAACAGGGTCTTCTGGGTCATAGTAAGAAGCTTTTTGAGTATGACCTGCTTCACGTGCAAACAATTTACCTACATATTCTTCTTCTAATTCACCGCTTCTTTGATAATAGAACAGTTTTAATACAGCTTTAGTAACTTCATCATATACATTGTCAGCTATACCAAATACTGGTGAAACATCATTTCTTACTTTCACATAGTAATTTCCATCGTGAGCAAAAGAACTAAAGTCAGCTGCACGTGTAATGTCACCACTGCTAGCATCTACAACTGGATTACCATCTTTATCTTTGCTGTATAAAGAAAGGTTTCCTGTCAATACAAGCTTGTCATCCTCTGTATAGAGTCTAAAAGTACGCTCATCTGAAATTACAAAAGCAACTTTGCCATCACCTGGACGATATCCAATTTGATTTAAACGTATAGGATTTTCCTTTTCGTCCTCTGGTATAGTACCTTCTGTCATAACAAGACTAAAGTCATCTAAATAAAAATACTGTTCAACTTCTGTTGCTTCTCCATATATTCCTAAATTGAAGCAAAAACGAGCTACTTTGTCATCTTCATACATCATAGTAAATTCTTTTTCATAAGTCTGCCAATCTTCAGTAAATGATAATTTATCATCAAGATAGCCTATGTAGTTTCCGCCATTTTCCTGAATACGGACTTGTACTTCTCTTTCCACATTTGATTTGTATTTAAAGGATAGCTTATATACGTTTCCTTCGTAAAGCTTAACACCATCTTGATAGAACTGTATTGCATAATCTTCAGTACCAGTATTGGTAACGCTTATTACTCCTTCTTCATCTACTACACTAAAAGTTGCCTCTCCATCAGCCATGGTAAATAGTCCCCAATTTTTTGTTCCTGATGAAAAGTCCGCATTTCTTATCATGTTGCCATAAGGATCTTTATTTGATTCCCCAACACCATAGTCAATGTAGTAAACTTCTACATCATCAAGGTATACAAAATATGTTTCTTCTTCTTCTCCATAGCCTCCAAACTGGAATTGCAGAAGTACATCAATATCTTCTGGCACTTCAAAATCGTCAAATACTACAGTCTGCAATTCTTCACCTGCAGCTATTTCAAATACTTTTCTATATATTTCATTTTCCTCATCAGGTTTTGAAGGATCAACAATTTGGAATATTGCTGTTTTATCAATTTCAGATGCTATATCAAAGGAAATTGTATATGTTTTTCCTGCTTCTACAGTGAAAGCACGCCAGTTACCCATCATAACATCCCATGGGTTTTCATGTCCGCCTTCAATTTCTAATTGAGCACAACCATCATTTACTGTAAAACCACATGTATCTGATGCCCACCATGCATTTTTATTTCCTGTAAAGCTTCCATTAGCAACATCAGCATAAACAATATTTGGAATTTCCTTTATCTCAATATTATCTACATAAATATTATATGCTTCTCCTTCTTCACCAAAAGCTCCTAATTGGAATGCAAATTTTGCACCAAAATCATCAGCTGGTTCAAAATCATCAAATGTAAATGTGGTAAGTTCATTTCCTGCAGGAACTGTAACAGATTTAGCAAATACTTCTGCATCCTTTTCGTCATCATTTACTATTTGAAATCTTATGTTTTGCTCAATTTCACTTGCAATATCAAATGATACCTGGTAAGTAACTCCACCTTTTAATTGGAATACCTGATAATAGCCAATCATAACATCCCATGGATCCACTGAACCACCTTCAAGTTCAACTACTCCAACTCCATCTTCAACTGCTAGTGTACATTCATTGCTCCACCATCCATTTGTTCCTTTTGAAAAATCCCCATTAGGAACCCTGTTATTAAAACGGTCTGGGTCAATTTCAACTTCCCCTGGATCAGTTGGATCTTGATAATCTCCAGTCCTATCAATAGCTGGCTCACTTACTCTTACTTTATGATAGCCTAATTCTTCCCCTTCAAAATACCCTAAACGTATGGAAAGATTTGCAGATAAGTCTTCAGCAATTACAAAAGGAATTTCAACAGCCTCTAGTGCCTCATCAAATTCAACTGGCACTACCTGGTCTAAAATAACTTCTTTACTCATATCATCTTTTTCAAGTACAACGCGTACATTGCGTAAATCATATGAACTTTCAGACCAGCCTGCAAAAGAAATGGATAAATTGTACTCTCCTTTTATTAGTTCAAAAGGATCATTATATATAAGCTGAATGTCATCCTCTGAAGTTCCTGTTCCTTCGTATCTAATAGCTACTTCTGCTCCTGTTAATTTTGAAGCCTTTATATTAGCACTTGTATTAGACAAAGTATATAAAGTCCAATTTGCAGCAGTCTCTGTTTTCTCTGTTAAAACTTTAAGTTCTTCTGGATCTTCTTCCATATCTTCAACAGGGAATCTAGTTATTATTTCAAGTATGCGCCTGCCCAATAATGTATAGTCAATAGTATCAACTTCCTTATCGCCATTTACATCTGCGGCTTTAAACTTATTAGAACCAGGCAATAATCTCTCTTCATATAAAATATGTCTTCCAACTATTGCATAGTCCGAACTTGTAATTTTTTGATCATTATCTAAGTCACCGTACATAAATGAAGTCACTGTGATTTTTCCATCACCATCCCCTTCATAAGTTTCGGCAGCCAGCACTTGCGGAACTAAAAGAGTCATAAGCATAGCAAGTACCAAAAAAAGTGTCAAGCTTTTTTTTACCATCTCTTTACCACTCCTTATAATAATTTTATTTATTTAATAAGTAAAATTATTGTATACCAAAAACTAAATAATTTAATTTTTGTCCTTTTATATGCATTGTAAAGTTTAGTAAAGTTTGACATTAATTATTTAGCTTGGTAATACAAATGATTTTACTTAAAATAACATTGTTTTCCCCAAATAGCTACTTATAGTTATTTATCTATGTAGCACACTTGATACTTTTTTATCCCTTCAATTTATATAATATCATATATTTTATTGGCATTGGTATATAGATTAAATTTTTTTTCCACTAGTTATACTCTATTTGCACACACACTATTCATTAAATATATGCGAGTATTCCAAAATTTTTATGTACTAAAAATAAAATACGTATCGAACTATTGGAATTGAACGGTGTAATGTAAGGCACAAAAAATCTATCTCCCCTTCATTTACATATACCCTCATTTATACACAACAAAAAAACGTGATTAAATCACGTTTTTTTGTGTATTTCATATAAGTCCATCATTTACTTTATGGAAGCTGTCTTTTATATTGTTCATTAGATATATTATCCATGGGATCCACTATTCCCTGCATGTCCAGTTTATTTGTATAAAATTCTTCATAGTCTTCATACCCTCCCATATCCTGGGGTGTGTCCGCTGAACCCTGTTTTAAAAGATCATTTAATTGGTCTATTCCTTCAAATTCATCATCTTCCCTTGAATTAAGATACTTTCTTCCTCTAGGCATATCTATAACTTTTTCCTCTACAGGTCTTTGATTCTTTAAAGATTCCATTTTTTCCTCACTCTCTTTTTTGCAATCAATGCAAAGCCTGGAATAAGGTAGCGCTTTAAGCCTTTCATATGAAATTTCTTTACCACAAATTTCACATTTCCCATATTTCCCATTATCTATTTTATGCAAAGCATCATTAATTTCCTGTAATAGATGTTCTTCATGTACTTTAAGGGCATTATTCAGCTCAAACTGAAATAATTCCGTTGCAATTTCTGCAGGATGATTATCATAATTAGACAGTTCACTAGGAGAATCCACATCCTGTTCTGCAATTTTGTGGTTTTTCATATTATTTATTGTATTTTCAATTTCTTCTTTTTGATTAGAAAGTAATTCCTTTAATGTATCTATTTTCAGTTGATCCATATTATTATCCATTATTTATTCCTCCTTATTTAAACTTAATTTTATAAAAACTTTTAAAGAATAAGAAAGTATTAATTAATTTATTCAAAGGATAGCTTTTTATTTGATGTTTATTATGGAAGAGAAAAAAATGCCAATTTAATATTATGTTGAAACTTTTATTATTTACAAATATAATAAAGCTATGTTTAGTAAAGCTATATTATTTTCAAAATGGGAGGAACAAACATGGACTACAAAGTTGATATAGGTGTATTTGGCGGTTCAGGATTTTATTCTTTTTTATCAAATGTAGTGGAAATAGAAGTTGATACTCCTTATGGAAAACCCAGCGACAAAATAGCCATTGCTGATTATGCAGGAAAAAAAATTGCATTTTTGCCCCGCCACGGCAAGGCACACCAATTCCCACCACATATGATTCCATACAGAGCTAATCTTTATGCAATGAAAAAGTTAGGGGCAAAAAAAATACTTGCACCTACAGCTTCAGGAAGTTTAAAGCCTGAAATAAAACCAGGAGATTTTGTAATATGCGATCAGTTTATCGACAGGACGACAGGACGTAAAGACACCTTTTTTGACGGGCCTGTAACTAAGCATATTAGTTCTGCTCATCCCTATTGTCCTGAACTTAGACAAATTGCTATAAATGTAGGAAAAGATTTAGGGATTACAACTCATGAAAATGGAACTGTAGTTGTTATTCAGGGACCTAGGTTTTCAACTGTTGCCGAAAGCAGATGGTTTAGCAAAATGGGATGGGATGTAATAAATATGACCCAATACCCTGAAGTTTACCTTGCAAAAGAACTAGGTATATGCTATGCAAATATAGCTCTTGTTACAGATTATGATGCAGGTCTTGAAGGACGTGACGATATACCGCCTGTTACTGAAGAGGAAGTTTTAAAGGTATTTGACGAAAATAATGAAAAAGTTAAAAAAATGCTGTTTGAAATAATTAAAAGAATTGACACCGACTCAAAAAACTGTGATTGCCCTGAGTTTGATTTAAACGAATTGACTTTACCATAAACTTTAAAGGAGCTGACAAAATGTTAGCTCCTTTATAAATATCTATCAATGAATATGAACTTCTTTATAATTTTTAATAATTTCTAAAACTTCTTCTGGTTTATAATTAGTTGAGTTTAGGGTTATTGATACAGGTGCATTCCCCATTTTTAAATTAAATTTAATCATATTTCTTTTATAAAAAGATAATTCTTTTAATTTTTCTTCAATGTTTTTAACCTCAACACAAATAAAAGTCTCGGTAAACACTCTGTTAATATAAACTGATTTTATCTCATTCCATGGAATAAAACCAATACTAACAGCAGTAGAATTATCTAAAATACCATTTTGGTCTATAACTAGAATATCTTTAGGTTTTATAAAACGTTTAATTATAAATATTAAACAAGCTCCAAAAAAGATAATTCCAATAGCGCCTATTATTTTATTAATATATTTAATTTCAGATATATCCTTATTGTAAAAAAATACAAAAAACGCCCCACTAAGCATTATTATACTAAGTAATATCAGCAAAAACTGTTTTCGTTGATTCTGTTTAATAACAAACTTTTTATCCATAATAAAAACCCTCTTATAAATAATTTTTTTCTAATTGTTTCTAAAATATTATACACCTAAATCTATGATTCATAAAGCCAAAAAAATATAAAAACTTGTATTTATATTTCCATTATGCTATTATAAATTAAAATTAAATATTAAACATACACGGGGTGCTGGTTCTTCCGGCTGAGAGTGGAGTTTTCTACAACCCGCATAACCTGATCTGGGTAATACCAGCGTAGGGAAAGAGTAAATAGCATTTTACCGCCTATGTTGGGCGGTTTTTTATTAACTTAAGGCAATTTAAAACATGAAAGGAGCATTTGAAAATATGGCAAATATAAATGTATCATTGCAGGTTTTACCAAGTGTACCTGAAGAGAGAGTTTATCCTGTTGTAGATAAAGTAATTGAAATGATAAAAGAAAGTGG
>JAAYTS010000035.1 GCA_012517995.1 Clostridium sp. | reverse complement strand
GGTTGCCCACTTGTTATTTTCGCCCCCTTGATTAATGAGCTAAAACTATGTAATAATGTATCTAAGTAAAATTAATTAACTTACGAGGTACCTTTCCAATGAAAGAAAAATATATAAATTTAACATGTGCAAAATTAATACAGGATATGGACTACATGCCTATTATTGATAATGGAGGTGCAGTTATTCAATCTGAAAACGTTAAAATCCTTCAAAATTACACAGGCAGTGAACTTTTTATAGTTGAACTAATTAATGCTGACTCATTAAGTGAAGAGAGTATAAAAAAACGTATTGAATTTGCACGGGCAAAAATGGCTGAAATGGAGGAAGAAAACTTAATATGCTTTTTTGAAGTATTTATTTTTGATTCCTATCCAAGTCAAGATATATTAGAAATAATACAAAATGCAAGTAACGAGGAATCCTATAATGGAAAATTTATATTTTCCTCTGTTGTCAATTTACAAGATAAAACAATTACTGAATATGATGAATTTAAAATGCCTAAAAATAATCCATTAACCATCCTTAAAGACACTTTAAAGGAAAATTATAATGAGATGGATTTTATTGATATTAATCAGTTGGTAAAAGAAAAAATAGAACAGCTAAGCATTAAATTTGTGGCTAAAAAACCCTATTTAACATACGGACTTATTGCTATAAATATTTCTGTCTTTATTATACTTAATATTATTTCTATATTAACTAATACAGAATATGGACGTCTAATAGTAGAGTATGGGGCAAAGGTAAATTCAAAAATAATTTTGGGGGAATATTGGAGATTACTAACACCTGTATTTATACATGGAGGGATTTCTCATTTGGCAGTGAATTGTTATTCATTGTTCATCCTAGGTTCACTTGTTGAAAAAATATACGGCCATAAAAAGTATATCTTTATCTATATGGTAGCAGGTGTTTTTGGAAGTATTATGAGTTTTATGTTTTCTACCCACCCGTCTGTAGGTGCATCCGGCTCAATATTTGGGCTTATGGGAGCACTGCTTTACTTTGGAGTTGAAAAACCTTTGGCATTTAAAAAATATTTTAAAAAAAGCATCATTATGACTTTGATTTTAAACGCATTTATTATGTTTACAGTAAGTAATATAGATAATTTCGCTCATTTAGGCGGACTTATAGGAGGTTTTTTAGCTTCAGGAATAGTTAAAATAGGCCGTGTATCTAAGAAAATTCTTGGAAGAACCACCTTTATCGCCGTTACTATTATTGCGCTTTTGGGTGGCTTGTATTATGGATTTAATAGTGAGGATAATCGCCAAGGTATAATACTTGAAAAAGCTATTATGCTGGAGGAACTGGTAAGTGATGGCAATTGGACAACCGCAGCATCTTTAGGTGATGAAATTCTTGATATGTACCCTTCTAACGAAGAAGTTCATTTAAGAGTTATTGCCCTAACTCTTCAATCTTATATAAATTTAGAAGATTACGATATGGCTTTTGCCACAGCAATATACGCCAAGGACATTAAACCAGCATACGGTCATTATCTTCTTGGTCTGGTGTATATTAACCATGGTGATTACGAGGATGGAATAACTGAGCTAAAAGAAGCTGCTAAACTTGACCCAACATATAAAGAACCAATTGACTCAATAATTGAATCAATTGGAAATTATACTAACTGAATTCATATTAACAGGGTAAGAGCCTGATGGAATCATTTACCGTCTTCTTATATACTTTGCATTTACTTTAAAAAAGCTGGCGATAACCGGCCCTAGGGCAGAAAATCCCCCTATCAGTATCCACTCATTATAACCTAATGCCACCGTTCTAAATATCTTTTGAAAAAAGGGATGATAAACAACACCTATTATCATAATTAAAGAGCATATTACAGCCAAAACCAAATATATATTGCTAAAAAACGGCACTTCAAATATGTTCTTTCTTTCTGATTTACACTCAAAAACATGTATCAGCTGAGTTATCACCAATGTGACAAATGCTGCTGTCCTTGCAGTGTTAACATCACTTGTAAACTTTAGTATGCTTATAAATACCACCAAGGTACTAAGACCTATTATAACACCTCTAAAAAGTATAAGATTTAAAAGTCCCTTAGAAAAAACACTTTCCTTTGCTCCCCTTGGCGGTCTCATCATTATATCTTTTTCAGCCGGCTCAAGCCCTAATGCTATTGCAGGAAGTCCATCTGTAACTAAATTAACCCAAAGAATTTGTATAGGCAATAGTGGAAGGGGAAGCCCAATTAGCATTCCTATAAACATGGTAAGTACTTCTCCTATATTGCAGGATAACATGTAACGAATGAACTTTCTTATATTGCTGTATATTATTCTTCCTTCTTCTATGGCAGATACAATTGTTGCAAAATTATCATCCATTAAAACCATAGACGAAGCTTCTTTTGTCACATCAGTACCTGTTATACCCATAGAAATGCCTATATCAGCCTCTTTTATAGCTGGAGCATCATTTACCCCGTCCCCTGTCATGGCAACAATATGCCCTCTCTTTTTTAGTGCTTTTACAATTCTTAATTTATGTTTAGGGGATACCCTTGCATATACTGTTACTTCATCCACCAATTCCTGAAGTTTATTATCGCTTATCTCTTCTAGTTCTTTTCCAGTAAGTACTCTATCCCCTTCTTTGCATATATTCAGTTCTTTTGCTATTGCATATGCAGTAATTTTGTGGTCCCCTGTAATCATTATTGGTTTTATTCCAGCAAGCCGACACTTGTTAACTGCATTTAAAGCTTCTTTTCTAGGTGGATCTATCATACCAGTAAGACCTACAAAAACAAGTTCTGACTCAGCTTCCTTAAAATTAGAATACCTGTCTACCCTTTTATATGCCAACCCTAAAACTCTCAATGCTTCCTTTGCCATATCATCATTTATTTTAAGAATTCTTCTTTTCTTTCCTTCATCTAGGGGCACAATTCCTCTTGATGTGTATACCTTGGTACATTTTTCTATGATGACATCTGCTGCACCTTTTGTAAATACAAAACTTTCCCCATTTCTATTTCTACATATAACAGACATACACTTTCTTTCAGAATCAAAGGGAACTTCTTCCATCCTTTTATACTCTTTATTGATTTCTTCCTGAAAGATTCCCCCTTTTGCTCCTGACACTAATAAAGCTGCTTCTGTAGGATCTCCGCTAAGCTCCCATTTTGACTTGGTTTTGGTCATAACTGCATTATTACATAATACTCCTATTTCTAATGCTAGTTTTACATTGTCTTGTTTTTTAGGATCTATTTCTCTAAACCCTAAAACAAATTCTCCCTTGCTGCTTAAAGCTTCCCCTTTTACCTCTATATAATCCCCTGCATACATTTTTCTTACAGTCATTTTGTTTTCAGTTAATGTACCTGTTTTGTCAGAACATATTACACTTGCACATCCTAGAGTTTCAACTGCTGGCAGCTTTCGTATAAGAGCCTTTTTCTTAAGCATCCTCTGCACACCTAAAGCCAAGGCTATTGTAACTATAGCCGGCAAACCCTCTGGTACAGCTGCTACTGCAAGACTTATTCCTGCTAAAAGCATTGTAAAAAGATTTTCTCCTCGCAATACCCCTGTAAGGGACACAATGGCACAAATTATCAGACAGCCAAAAACAATATATTTGCCCAAATGGTCAAGTCTTTTTTGCAGTGGTGTTTCTTCCGTTTCAATATCCTGTATCATTCCGGCAATTTTCCCCATCTCCGTCATCATACCTGTGGAACATACCACTGCCTTTCCTCTTCCTCTGGTAACATTTGTCCCCATATATATTGAGCTTTTTTCACTATTTCTTATATTCTCATGTGAAAATTTTTCTACCGGTACTGACTCTCCAGTCAATAATGATTCATCAACAAAAAGGCTTTTACTTTCTATCAAAACAGAATCTGCTGGAATACGATCTCCTGTCTCAAGAATTATTAAATCACCAGGCACAATTTCTTCTGCCACAATTTCAACTTGTTTGCCATCACGTATCACTTTAGCAGTAGGTGCTGCAAGTCCTTTTAGTGCTTCCATGGTTTTTTCAGTTCTATATTCTTGTACAAAGCCTAATATTGCATTTATAACAACTATTACTATAATTGTAATAGCTTCCGTCATCTCTCCCATAAAGATAGAAACTGCTGTTGCCGCAAGAAGTATTAGCACCATAAAATCACTAAACTGTTCTATAAAAATTTTTAAGGGAGAAATTTTCTTTTTCTCTTGCAATATATTAGGCCCATATTTTTCATATCTTTTTTGTGCTTCTTTTTCACTTAACCCATATTGATTTTTTCCAATACCATTTTCTTTTTTAAGAGTAAGCACCGGAATACCCATTTAGAATCACTCCTTCTTTTGCATCTTACAATGTGTTATCGTATTATTATATTTAAGAATATGATTCTAAATAAGCTATTAGAACGTATATAATTGGAGGTATAGTAGTCTTTGAAATTATAAATGAGAAAGTTCAATGCTTACTTTAGTCCCTTTCCCTTCTTTGCTGTGAATATAAAACTTTCCCTTATGAAGAGTTATGATTTCCTTGCTAATAGAAAGACCTAAACCATTTCCGGAAAACTTGCTATTTCCTTTATAAAATTTTTCAGTAATATGGGTAAGTTCCTGGGAAGGTATTCCTATTCCAGTATCCTCAATAGTCACTTTTACACCTTTTAGCATATGCTCTGTAACTACCAAAACTTTCCCACCTTCACTTGTAAACTTGTATGCATTGTCAATAATGTTTATAAAAACCTGTTTTAATCTGTCCAAATCCCCATGTACAAAAGTTATTTTTTCATCTAAACTCAAATGTATTTCTAAATTTTTATTTTCAAATTTTATTTTATACTGCTTTAAAACATCTTTTATCAATAAATTTAAATCCACTTTTTCAAAATTCATATTTATGCGTCCTGACTCAAATCTTGAAAAATCTAAAAGCTCCTCAACAAGCTTTGTAAGCCTTTTTGACTCTTTTTTAATTATATCAATACCTTGTTTAGTCTCTTCCTCATTTATTGAACCTTCACTTAATGTTTCAGCCCATCCTCTTATAGATGTGAGGGGTGTTCGTATTTCATGGGAAATTGAAGAAATAAAATCATTCTTTAAGCTATTGCTCTTTTTAATTTCATTTGACATAAAATTGATGGTATCTGTCAATTCACCTATTTCATCATTATATTTTTTATCTGCAACTATATCAAAGTTTCCATCTGCAATGCTTCTTGAAACATAAGTGAGGTGCTTTATAGGTTTTACAATGCTTCCTGACAGTAAAGACGCCAGGATAAGTGACAGAACCAGAATAAAAGTACTTAAAAATACAGATTTTAAAATTAAATCCTTTACTGTGATTGTTATTTCTTCTATCGAACTTACAAGCCTTATAAAACCTACAATGGTATTGCTATTACCCATAATTAAAGGAGTTGATACTATTAATATCTCTCCATCAATTGTATCTAGCCGTCCCCTCCATGAATGAAATTCCCCTACTTTTAGTGTCCTTATACTTTTAACATCTACCTTTTCAGTATGTAAAAAACCTGCTGAAGATACTATAATATTTCCCTCTATATCTACAATTTGAAGCTCTGCGCGGTCTTTTTCTTCATAATTATCTAATATTACAGTTCCCTTTCTATAAAGGTCTTCGTACCTTAGGTACATATTATAAAAGTTTGCAATAGATACTGCTTTATCAGAAAGAATCCCCAAAGCCCTTCCATAATAAAATTGCCTTACACCTATAATGAAAACAGCTTCAAATATTAGAATGGTTATAAATATAACAGTGAAAATACTTAGAGTTATTCTTCTTCTAATGCTATTTTTCAAGAAGTTCCCTCCTCCTTCCACCTATATCCCACACCCCAGACAGTTTCAATGTATTTCGGGTTTGAAGGGTCTTCTTCTATTTTTTTTCTCAACCTTCTTATATTTACATCTACTATTTTTAGTTCTCCAAAATAATATTCTCCCCAAACTTTAGTCAGTATCTCATCTCTGTCAATTGCCCTACCTGCATTTTCCATAAATAACTTAATAATAGAAAACTCTGTTGGTGTAAGGTCTATCTTTTTACCTTCTTTGTAGAATTTTTTCGAAAAATCATCAACTTCAAACTTTCCCTGGGTTATTTTTCTTTTATCAAATTCTGTATTAATTTTAACTCTTCTTAGAAGGGAATTGACACGGGCCATTAACTCTGAAATGCCAAAAGGCTTTGTAACATAGTCATCAGCCCCACTTTCTAATGCATAAACTTTGTCCCTTTCCTGAGCCTTTGCAGTGAGCATTATTATGCCTATAAAAGGGTGCTTGTTTCTTAGAGTTTTGCACACCTCAATACCGTCTATTCCCGGAAGCATTATATCTAAAACAGCTATATCAATATCTGGATGGATTTGTGCAACGGAAAGAGCTTCCTCTCCCGTTGCACATTGATATATTGTAAAATTATATTTTTTAAAATTTACCACCAACATACTTCTTATTGATTCATCATCTTCTAAAATTAAAATTTTAGCTGCCATTATAACTCCTCTTGATATCCTGAATATTCTTTACCTAAGCTATATCCTATTTCAAAGTCCCCATCATCTGACTGCCTAAGCTTTGTAAATGATACCACGCCTACTCCTTCTTCAATCATTCTTATTTCATAATATCCACTGTCTTCTCTGTATTCTACAGTATATACTTTAGCTCCTGCCACTTCATTTATATCTGTAATTTCACAATTAATATATCTGTATTCACCAGATTTGTCTACAACTCCTTGTCCCCATTTATTTCCTTTTATTAAAGGAGCTCTTATAAGTTCTAGATTGTCAAACTCAGAATCCATCATCCTTTTTTCATTTTTTCTTTGAATAAGTGCTCCGCCTTCAATTGAATACACAATGTCAATATTAAAATGTTCAGGACTAAGTCTGCTTTCTCCGTCTGACGGGTCACCAACATCTCCTGTAATGAAATATTTTACCACACCTCTATCTGTAACTATGTCATTAAGTTCCATTTCATGACTATATTCTACAAATCCGTGATAAAGCCACCTGTATCCCGGTCTTTCCGGCAATAGTTTGGTGAAAATGTCCTTTGTATATATGTTTTTTGTTTTGTTGTTAAAGGATTTTTCTCTTAAATTATTTATAAATTCTTTTGCATTTTTAGTAAATGTATAATTGTCTTTTTTAATAATCTCTAAGTAATCTTTTGCAATATCAGCTGTTTTTGTACCTTCATAGGCTATAGTCATTTCTGAAATTTTTTTAAACACTCCGTCTTTATATTTATTTGTAGTATAATCATATGCTGGTGTATTATCAGCACCTGCAAGATATAAAACCATGTAATTATAATAAATGCTCTCTAATTGCTCAATTAGTGGAAAACTACTGTATTTGTCCATAAAATTTTCAAGTTCTAACAATCTCTCTTCTAAGTCAGCCCATGATATCGCCAATGCTCCGTCAACTGCTACAGGATTGTCTGACTGGCTTGCTTTGATATTTATATAATCTGCCACTTTATCAGATACAAAATCACTGTATTTTTTCAAAAATGAATAGTCCACTATTGGGTAAACAGAGCCCTCCCGGCTTATAAATTTATAGCCACCAGCATCAATCTCTTTAACCAACTCCTCAAATTCAGTGCCTTTAGCTTTATTAACTATATCTTCATTACTTTCAAAATCTCTTCCAACCTTTTCTATAAAATCAGAGGCAAAAATCTCTTCTTGATAATAGACTTCATAAATATTTTGTACTTCTTCAAGGGCTAGTACCATATCATCTGCCATACTATCTGTAACATTTTTAATTTCCTTGTCTATAAACCTTATAACTTCAAAAGGTTTTTTCCCATTGTTAACAAGTTCTAAAAATTCATTATATACCTCCTCTACATTCCCATCTTTGCCATCACTTAAAGGTTTTACATTGTTTTCATCGTAATTGGGACTCTTCAACTTTCCGCCTACATCACCATCAAAACCACAACCTGTAAAAAACACTCCAATTATAACAATCAAAACTAATATTTTTTTCATGTTATATCCCTCCTTTAATTTTATCATGTTCACTTTTATTATAGGATATAACACTATATTAAATAGTTACAAAACATTAACAGATTAAATAAAGCCTCCTTCTTAGAAGCCATTAGTGCTAAGAAGGAGGCCTTTAATATTTACCTATACAAATTTATATATATAACAAAACTTAATACTAAATACTCATCAAGGTTTTATTAATTTACCTTGCTTTAGTAGATTTAAAAGTTTTGTATTTTGAGAACTGGTTCCTGTATAATTTGATATTCCATTTTTAGCAGCTATTTGTTTCCTGTAATCAAATGTGGTGCTTGCGCCCACTGCTTTTAATCCATCTACTAAAGATGAGCTAGAACCGGTGTATTTAGGAAAATAAGTTACACTGTAATAATATCCTCCTTTTAATTTTTAACCACGCTGTTGGTATGACTAGTTGACTATGGTAGAAATTACTGATTTAACGCCCCCGGGGAGAAATGCTAATAATATCTTCCAAATACAGTGTACAACAATTTATATTAAAATGCAATATTTCCTATTAAAATTATACAAATTTTTTGATAAAGTATAGAATTGATGAGATAAAATTGTTTTTAAAAAAAAGACTAAAGTCAGTGACTTTAGTCTTTTTTTAAGTCTCATTTATGTATTTTTAATATTTCCCGAAATCTTCATCTTTCAAGTTAATCTCCTTGTTCGAGGCTTTTTCTTCATACTCAGTACTATTTTTTAGTGAATTAATGATTTTTAATGTATCTGAGTCAAGCTCATCTATTTTTCTACTAACTGTATTTATTTTAAATTTTTTAACCATTTCATTTAAAAGTTCTGCTTGTCCGGATAGTTCTTCACTTGCAGATGCACCTTCCTCTGCCGTTGCTGAATTAGTTTGAATCACCTGTGAAACCTGCATAATTGCCTGATTTATCTGAGCTATTCCTGATGCCTGTTCATTTGAAGCAGCAGCTATTTCACTTACTAAACATGCTGCATTTTCAACACTTTCTACGATACTTTCTAGTGCTTCTGCAGTATCATTTGTAATTTTTGTGCCATATTCAACTCTTTCAATGGAATTTTCAATCATAGCAGTTGTTTCTTTTGCGGCATCCGCACTTCTTGCTGCAAGATTTCTAACTTC
>JAAYTS010000343.1 GCA_012517995.1 Clostridium sp. | reverse complement strand
ATTCAAACTGGTTTTTATTCTGCCGATGTTCCTTTGTTTGCTCCAGAGGCTGTGTTTAGGACTGAATCACAAGCCTACCCCAAAAGATTCATTTACGTTGGCCGTTATATTCACGCTAAAGGCCTTGATATTCTATTTAAAGCATGGACAGAATTATACGAGGAAAAGCCGCACGAATGGGAGCTTTGGTGCATTGGTGCAGGTGAATTATTTGAACAGCGAACAATACATCAAAGCATTAAACACCTTGGTTTCCAACAACCGGAACAGTTGAAGGAGACTCTTAGGAATGCAGGTGTATTTGTGCTTCCAAGTCGTTTCGAGCCATGGGGTGTAGTAGTCCATGAGATGGCTGCGGCAGGTTTTCCAATGATATTATCAGATGCTGTTGGAGCAGCAACTCAATTCCTTAAAGATGGGGTTAATGGCTTTTTATTTAGAAACGAGGATGTTAGAAATCTGAAAGAATGTCTGAAACAAATCATTGATTTACCCGACCATCAACTACGTTCAATGGCTAAAGAAAGTAGCATTCTGGGTCTCTCCCACACACCCCAGGGATGGGCTAATCGACTAGAGCAATTGTACTCATCCACTCTTCCAGAACAACCAAAGGCCAAATCCGGGAAAATGTAATTGACGGATTGCCCTTTTGAAAACCATCCCACAATTCTATTACTGAATTGTCTTTGAAATAAGGTCGTTTTGAAAGACTCCTTATCCGTTCATCTGCATATCCAAACAGTTCATTTCTTAACCAATGTTCCCATGGGAAAACAAAGCCCATTTTGGGGCGGTTTACGATGTAGTCGGGTAAGAGATCGGGCAGACTGTCGACGAGCAGTTTTTTGGGGGTACTTGGATATTTAATCTGGTCGGGTAAGGCCAGCACGTATTCTATCAATTGATGGTCCATAAACGGAACGCGAAGTTCCAGTGCATGGGCCATACTCATTTGGTCGCTGTCGCGCAGCAAGACGTTTTGCATGTAGGTCTCCATTTCGGCGGCTGAGACTCTACTGAGTAAATTATCATTGCTTAACTCCCATCCTTCTTTGTCCAACCAATCTACTGGTAAATGATTCTCCTCAACTGAAAAATTCAAAATACTCTCAATCTGATCATCACTTAATACCTGCCTTGACTGGGCATAAAACGAGTTAAAATCATATTTCTGCATTGCTAGCAGACTTGCTATCTTATTGCTCGCAACTCCCGGTTTAACAGCTTGTAAAGCTTTCCCGGTAAGCTTCCTTATACCTCCAGGAAGTCCCCAAAGTGCCTTTATCTTTTGCAACTGTACCATCCTTGGAAATATCGCATACCCGCAAAAGACCTCATCTCCACCCAATCCACTTAATGCCATATCTATTCCGGCTTCTTTTGTTGCCTTTGATACCATCCATGTATTTGGTCCATCTCCACTAGGATGATCCATTGCACTTAAAGCAGACGGGAGGTGCTCAAGGAAGTGCTCAGGTGACAGCCTGATCTCATGATGATCGGTATTATTCATCTCTGCAATATGCCTTGCATAGGGGGCCTCACTATAGTCGTCCTCAGCAAAGGTGATAGTAAAAGTTTTTACTTTGTGATCAGAGAACCTTGACATAGCACCAACTACTGCACTGGAATCAATTCCTCCTGACAGAAAGGCTCCAAATGGGACATCTGCAACCAGCCTTTTTTCAACTGCAGCAAAAAACAAACGACGTACTTCCTCCTTTACTTCTTCGTATGATAGTCTTGGATTGGAACTAATATTTCGTAAATACCAATACTTGTATAGTTTTACCTCATCATCGTCCGGGTAATACTCCAAAACTGTTGCTGGAGGTAACATCTTGACTCCTTCAAGTATTGTGTCAGGAGTCTGAACTGTCTGATAGCGTAGATAGTCAACTAATGAGGTGTGTGAAATCTTCTTTTCTACCACTCCTGAGGCAAGTAATGCCCTAATCTCTGATGAAAATACAAAGTTGCCGTTTTTATGACTGTAATAGAGAGGCTTTACTCCCATTCGATCCCTTACAAGCGTGAGCTTTCTTTCTTTTTTATCCCACATAGCAAAGGCATACATACCTTCGAATAGCTCAATAGCATCACTCCCCTTTTCCGACCATGCTGCTAGTACTACTTCAGTGTCTGTATTTGATATGTAAGGATAATTAAACTGTTTGCGGAGTTCACGGAAATTATATACTTCTCCATTAAAAATAAGTACATACCTTCCACAGGCAGATATCATAGGTTGGTTCCCAGCATCAGAAAGGTCAATAATTGAAAGCCTACGATGTCCAAATGCCACCTCGCCTTCCACCCATGTACCTTCACTATCTGGTCCTCTGTGGGCAAGGTATTGATTCATTGCATCAACCCTTTCTCTCAGACCTGTGGCTGACCTACATATTATTCCGTTTATTCCACACATATAAGTTCTTCTATTTACGAGAACATAGTTATGTAATTCTCAAGTAAAGCAGAATTATCCGAATTATCCTCTCCTAATTCCCATGCTGCCATACATAATCGATCATACTCTTTCTGCTCAAAAGCTGCTAATCTGGATATAGTTGCTGCAAATGCAGCATTATTATCAAGGGATAAATCCCATCCTGCATGCTTCTCTTCAAGATTTCTCCATGGGGTCTGATCACTAATGATAACAGGGCGACCTGCCATAAAGCTCTCAAGTATCACATGGCCAAAATTCTCTCCCCTACTTGGCAGAAATACTCCATGATATTTTTTCAACAGCTCTGGAATTTCTTCTGCATCTGCTATCCCACAATAACTGACCTTTAGATTCTTTGGTAGGCTCTCTATCACTTGTAAACACTCATTCCAGTATTCCTTGTTATAGATCTGACCAAATAAATCCAATTCAAGTGCTACTTGTTTACCTACAAACTTCAGACACTCTAAAGCAAAAATGGTATTTTTCTCTGGTGCTATTCTTGCAGGAATGCATAGTCTGAGGCTACCTCTCTCCTTTTGTATTGGTTCAAATTTGCCTGTAAGTTTTCTAGGAAGGTTATTGGCAACCAGTATGCCTGAGTTCTTACCAAACTGCATCTTTACCTGTTCTCCCTCCTTCTCATTGGTTACATGCCACCTTACCGTCTTATACAAACTAAGTATCTTCGCCCCCCTTAAGAAAAGCTTCTTCTTACCCTGTTTAACGTTGATAGCACTTGGTGCAAGCATTCCCCTGGGTGCAACAATGATATTCCAAAACCCAGCCAGCTTAGCTGCTAACAAAGGCAGTATTGAGAAAAGTGGTGAGTAAATACCGTTAATATACAGCCAATCAGGAGAGGTCTCCTTTATCAATTTTTTCCAAAGGCCGAGTGAAGGTTTCCCGGAACTGCAATACCAAACCTTTACCCCATTAGCATGGTCAGTCCATCTGTCGGGTTCTATATCCTTATATGGAGTTTTGTCCCCATACTCAGTATTTCGTGTTACAATATAGAAATCTATTTCATCGGATAGATGGGCTGTCATATTGGCCATTGAGCGAACAGGCCCGCCAGCTTTATACCCTGGAAGATACCAATCGATGAATACTAAAACCCTCTTTTTATAGCTCTTATTGGACACTGTATGGTGATTAAATAAATAGAGCACTAATTATATGATGCAAAGATAAGTATTTATATTTGCATAGTATTTGAAAATGCTTATACCGTCTTTCATACAATGTTATTCAACTCCCTCGACTTCGCCATTTTTCTGCCCATAGTGTTTGTACTCTATTGGTTTGTTGTGCGCAAGCAAGAAGAACATAACCATCGATAGGATTAACATATGATGAATAAAGGATTCAAAATAACCGGACTTGTTATAATTGGTATTGTGATAGTATTATCTTTTTATGCTGGACCAAAAGTTTATAGAAAATATAATTCTTACAAAGTCAATAAAGAGTGGCGAGTTAATTTTCCCCAAACAATAAGCTATGTCGATAAACTGCCAAATCCTGATAGTCTTTATATTTTTATTATGGCTGGACAGTCAAATATGGCTGGACGTGGATTTGTTGAGCCACAGGACACTTTGACGTAT
>JAAYTS010000314.1 GCA_012517995.1 Clostridium sp. | reverse complement strand
ATGATTATATCTTTGACATATATTCTTGTCTTTCTTTTCTTCTTCTGTTATCACTTTTATTCTTAAAAACTATAACCCACCTTTTATACATATATTCCACTTTATTTTATATAAATTTTGCACTCCAATCAACAATTTTATTTCTCTGACATGTATTTTTTACCTACTAAGACCAAAGGCTAAAATGCAAATTCCTATACTATTAAATTAGCCTTTTTATATATGTCAAAGATATAATCATGCCCTTTGTTCCCAGATAAATAAGGTGCAACAGTTATTCTCTTCCTTCGATATTCATCTTTTAAATTTTCCAATACTTCACTAATTGCTTTCAAGTCCCTAAATATATGAGGTACAAATACAATATCAATATTATTATCTTCTTCTAGTAACTGATTTAAAGTATATGCTAATTCTTTTATAAATTTAGTATACGATATGTCTTTACCTATTGCATCTAATTCAAATCTAATATCTGTCATATCTCCTGCTACATTAACTGCGATTATATTTTTATTTTCAGGTACTTCAGGATGATTAAAGTCTTTTATTTCTGTGAAAAAGCCTCCATCAGGCACATGATGAATATAGTCTAAAAAGTTTTCACCTACATATTCTTTTATATTTTTTATAGAACCATCATTCCTAACACTAATAAAAGACCTACCTAATTTAATTAGTGTTTTTAAGAAATTTCTAAACTTATTTAATATCTCTTCTGAAGCCCCTTTATACGGATCACATCCAAGTCCAAAAAACAAAATGGGGGTTTTTATTTTTTCTAAAATATCATTACTTATATTTAATGTTGTTCCTGTAACTGATTTATCAATATATAAATCAAAAAAATTACCTCCACCAATTATCAATAAATCATACTTGTTTACCAATTCAATAAAATCTTTATTAAAAAATCTTTTTCCCCAAGATATATAATAGTCTCTTATTTCTATTTCTTCATAAAACATTTCATATTTTAAATACCTTTTAAACATCCTTCTAACACCTTTATGATTTGCATTATCACCTATATTACCTATAAAGCTAGCTAAATGTAAAACTTTAAGCTTTTTCATCCTTGTCCTCCTCTCATTATCAATCTTTTACCTAGCTTACATCCTGACCTTGTACAAGTACTATATTCCTGAGTGTCTATTTAAAAATTATATTTCTCAAAATTTTCTTAATCTTAATTTAAGGATTTCTAAATCCTCTGCTTCATCTATATCTAAATCATACTTTTTATCCATAACATAAGCCAATTTATTATCATTTAGACTGGTTTCATTATTAAAATTTCCACTTACTTTATTAATATAAATAGCCCCATTAACTTTAAAAATCTTTGGGAATTCCTGTCTTCTAACAGTACTATTTATACCAAGTAAACTTCTTACTGTATTATCCTCTTCAATTGTTCTCATTAAAATTGGATGCTCATTTACCTCTGAAACACTAACTAAACTTTCTCCACCTATTTCTACAATCTTTTTTATTGCTTCGTCTATATGAAAACTCTTTCGTAATGGTTGAGTTGGCTGTAGTAATACAACATAGTCATACTTACTACCTATCTCTTCTAACTTTTTTAATAAATCTATGACTACACTTATAGTTTTTGTATTGTCTTTAGCTAACTCTTTAGACCTTAGAAAAGGTACCTCTGCACCTAGTTTAACAGATATCTCTGCAATTTCATTATCCTCTGTTGAAACTATTACTCTATCCATGTATTTTGACATTTTAGCCTGTTCTATAGTATATTGAATAAGTGGTTTTCCCTCAATGTTAATGATATTTTTTCTCAAAATTCCCTTACTTCCACCCCTTGCAGGAATTAAGGCTAAAAAACTTTTACCTTTATACATATTCAACCTCTCCTAAACTCATATATCAACAAAGTTCTTTGCTATTTCAATTTCCCAAATTTCTTTGTTTTCCAATAGTTCTATAAACTTCTCACTGCTATCACCATTTCCAAAGGCGTTATTATAAACCCTCTCCATTTTTTTGACTTTATCAATTGATTTTAATATTTCATCTTCAACTTCATGTACGTGTAATATATTTTTTAGCACATTTAAATCATATCTTCCCTTTTGTCTGTTTCCAACATCAATAGAAGGTATGCCATATATACAACTTTCTCTTATTCCTGTACTGGAGTTGCCTATTAAAAAATCACTATTTTTTAATAGAGTCAAAAAATATTCAAATCTTATAGATGGGAAAACTTTAAATTTATTATTTCCCCTTAATCGTTGATATTCTTCAAGTATTACAGAACTTCCTTTATCGTTGTTTGGATAAATAACTATAAAATTATAATTACACTTAATTAAAGAATTCACTAAATTTTTTATATTTCTATCTAGTTTATCTATCTCAGTTGTAACTGGATGATACATAAGTATTGCATAGTTACTATATTCAATATCATATCTTTTTTTAACTTCTTTTAAGGTTGGTAATTTTTTAGAAATCATTATATCTATATCTGGTGAACCAATAATAAATATGTTTTCCTTTTTTTCACCTAGCTGTATAATTCTCTTCCTGGCTTCTTCATTACTAACTAAATGTATATGGGAAAATTTAGTAATAGAATGCCTTATTGATTCGTCTATAGTACCTGACACTTCGCCTCCTTCTATATGAGCTACTCTGATATTATTAAAAGCACCTACAATAGCTCCCGCCAATGCTTCCAACCTATCTCCATGAACAATAATCATGTCAGGCTTCAATTCGTTAACATAATTGCTAAGTCCTAAAATAGTATTACTAAGTGTAATGTCCATCTTTGTATCATTTTGCTGATTTACAAACTGGTATATATTTGAGAAACCATCTCTTGTAATCTCTTGCCATGTAGAACCATACTTAGAAAGTGTATGCATTCCTGTAGCAAATATATACAGTTTAAACTTGTTGTTCTTGTCAACTTTTTTCATTAGCATCTTTATTTTACCATAATCAGCTCTAGTTCCTGTTATAAAAAGTATTTTTTTCATTGTAGTTTCCTCACCTTATATTTTGATGTCACTCCACTTCAAATGCTGATCAAGTATTATCGATTTTCTTGCTCTTTTTCCTAGTAATAAATTATAATCCTCTGCTTTTATTTCTCCTTTTCCTGGCCTTTTAACCCATATGTTTTCTTTTGTTAGAATGTCTCCCTCTTTGATACTTTTTATTGCCACAACTGTTGCAAAAGCAAAATCCATTGTTACCTGTTCTTCTTTAGCAGCCTCTTTTTTCCCATTTCTCATTTCAGCTATTTCAGCACTACCTTGGATTAACTGTTTAAGTTCTTCTGGATCCATTGAACATACAATATCTGGCCCTTTTCTACCTTTGGAATCGGTAAAATGTCTCTCAAGTATAGATGCTCCTAGCGCTGTTGCTGCTAAACAAGCATTATTATTAACGGTATGGTCAGATAAACCAATAACTGCTTTAGGAAAAGTCTTCTGTAGTTCTTGCATGCCACCTAATCTAACTAATCTTGCTGGTGTAGGATATAAATTAGTACAGTGTAGTAGAGCATATTGTACATTGTATTTTTCTACAATCTCCACTGTTTTAAAAATGCTCTTAATATCATTCATACCTGTTGAAATAATAATAGGCTTACCAATTGAAGCTATATATTCAACTAAAGGATAATTATTGCACTCTCCTGAACCAATTTTATATGCTGGTACATTCATTCTTTCAAGCCTGTCCACAGCTGCCCTCGAAAAAGGAGTGCTTAAAAAAATCATTCCTTTTTGTTCAACATATTTTTTTAATTGAATTTCTTCTTCTTCATTTAATGCACATCTTTTCATAACTTCATAAATCGAAACATTTGTATTCCCGGGAATAACTTTCTTAGCTTCTTCACTCATTTCATCTTCTACTATGTGAGTCTGATGCTTTACAATTTCTGCACCTGCACTATGTGCTGAATCTACCATTTCTTTTGCTATCTCTAAACTTCCCTCGTGATTTATACCTATTTCAGCTATTACCAAAGGTTTATGGTCTTCACCAATTAATCTGTTTTTAATCCCCATAAATGGTCTCATCGTTTTAGCTCCTATTTAATTAATTAGTTACCACTTTTAATTTATTTTTTTCTTCCTTTAATTTTTCTCCTGCTAACTCTAATTCATCCCGTACAATTAAGCACAAATTATTTATTACAGCAAACCAATCTTTATTTCTTATAATAATTTCTGCTAAAGCCTTTTCATAAACTTCATATTTTGATGGAATTTCATTCATATCTATCTCAAATTTTATATATATAGATTGAACAATATGCATTATTAATAACTGAAAAGTATCGCTAAAACTTTGTAGTTCTTTTCTAGTTTTAATCACTTCGTTATATAAATCGGCAATAAGTTCTTTATCATTATCATCTAAGGCTTCCTTTTTGATATATTTCTCTAATTCTTCTTTTCTTTTATCAATAAAATTGTAACCATGATGACAATACTTTATTATTTTATCTATGTCAGCAATAGAATTTTTTGTTTTATTTAATATAGCCTCTTTATCCTTCGATTTATCACTTGCATTAAAATTTTTTATAGCATCTTCTATCTTTATTAAAGGAAAAATATCTTCTTTAATATGTTTATCTATAGCTTCCTGTAAGGTCATTATTTCAGTACCAGCTATATAAGCTCCACCTTCAGTAGCATCAATACATCTTCCTTCGTATTCTGCAACATCTATCTCATAGGATT
>JAAYTS010000207.1 GCA_012517995.1 Clostridium sp. | reverse complement strand
TCGTCGGTTCAGGATTTTGCCTCCAGCTTCCTTCAGATTCCACGTCGCCGTGGACACCCTTGCTCTTGGCTAACGGTTCCTACTACCAAGCCCGTAGTGGACTTTCACCACCAAGTTGTTGCCCATGCTGGGCACACGCATAAAATAAAGGAGGATAATTCCTCCTTTATTTTATTAATATTATTTAAATAAGATATTAAATTTATTTCCTTGTTATATTTTAAGTATTTTTTCTACCTCAGCCATCATATCAGATTTATCGCAAAAATTATTGTGAAGTATCCTTTTTTTGTCTAAATCTTTAAGACCCTTAGGAATCCTTAAAGAACACTCTTTAGATAAAACCTGCAAAAGTTCAAATTCATTTTTTCCTTTTATTTTATCATCACCTAAAATTGCTTTGGCTACACTTTCATTAAATTTAAAAGGACTTGCTGTAGAGGCAATAACAGTTTTGGTCATATCCCCTGTTGAAATCACATATTTATCGTATACATCTATTGCAACAGCAGTATGAGTATCAACAACATATTTATACTCATCATATATACATTCAATGGTCTTTAAAGTTTCCTCTTCATTTGAGTAATCTGCCCAAAATAATTCAGAAATCTTTTTGCCAGTTGTAATATCTATATTGTATACACCATCATCTGCAAGTTCTTTCATCCATTTGTTCAAAACATCAGAATCATGTTCTGTCAATTCATATAATAACCTTTCTAAATTGCTGGAAATTAATATATCCATTGATGGAGATATTGTTTTTACAAATTTTCTATTTTTATTATATATACGTGTATTTATAAACTCTGTAAGAACATTGTTTTCATTTGATGCACATATAAGTTTGTTAACAGGTAGCCCCATTTCCTTTGCATAATACGCAGCAAGAATATTCCCAAAATTCCCAGTAGGCACTACAAAATTAACTTTGTCCCCTATTTTTATTTCCCCTTCTTTCACAAGGTCTGCATAAGAAGAAAAATAATATACAATTTGAGGTACCAACCTTCCCCAGTTTATTGAATTTGCTGAGGAAAATTTATAATTGCTCTTTTCCATTTTATCTATTAAATCTTTATTTGTAAAAATAGCTTTTACACCACTTTGTGCATCGTCAAAATTACCTTCAACACCTACTGAATAAACATTGTTGCCTTCTTGAGTAATCATCTGCATTTTTTGAACTTCACTTACACCATCTTGAGGATAAAATACAATTATTTTTGTCCCCTCAACATCTTTAAATCCCTCTAAAGCTGCCTTGCCTGTGTCCCCTGATGTAGCAACTAAAATCACTATCTCACTATCATCTTCAGTTTTTCTAACTGCCTTTGTCAAAAACCATGGTAAAATTTGAAGTGCCATGTCCTTAAATGCACATGTAGGACCATGCCACAACTCTAAAATACTAACATTTTCATTAAGTTTTACCACTGGCGCAATTTTAGGATCCTCAAATTTATCACTTGAATATGCATTATTAACACACTCAACAATCTCATCATGGGAATAATCCGTCAAGTACTCTTTTAATATATAAACAGCCCTTTTTTTATAATCTAGTTCAACTAAACTATTAATTTCATCTAAAGAAAATTTCACCAACTTCTCAGGTACAAATAATCCTCCATCTGGTGCAATCCCCATCTTTATTGCCTCAGCAGACGATACTGAATTTAATCCCCCTCTTGTACTCCTATAGTACATTTTGTTTCCTCCTAAACTCTTATTAACATAGTAACTTTTTTCTTTATAAAATTATATATTTAGTCCTTTTTAAGTGCATAAAAAAATCATATGCATAATGACAATTATTTTTAATCAATATTTTATCTTATGCACATAACACTATGTTTAGAATGCCTATTCTAATAATATAATAAATCTGGCTAAAAATAAAGATAATTTTAAAAAGTATTCTCTATTTCTCTTATTCTATCTTGTGAAAGATTTGCACCATGACTTCCAGGATATTTTTCAACAGCCTTGTTATAATATTCTAAAGCCTTTTGAATATTGTTTAAATTTTCATAGCATACTCCCATATAAAAGAAATTGTAATGAAGGTGCTCCCAATCATCTACATATGACTCCACTTTATTAAAATTCTCTAAAGCATCTTCATATATTTTAACCTCCAAAGAGTCCCTTCCTTCTTTAAATGCAATCCAGGCTGCTTTATCAATAACTTCATGGTATAGCATATTAAATTTTTCATTTTCTTTTTCAGTAAAGTCAAAATTTTTTAAAGGAACAAGCTTATCTGCTGCTTCCACATATTTCTCATTTTCTAATAATTCTTCTGCTTCTGCCAATCTATAAAAATTTAAATAGTACTCACTTTCTGTTCTTAGCTGTTCTAATTGGCTGTTTAGAACAGAGTACTCCTCACTTAATTGGTTAAATTTTTCTTTATAAATTTCATCTTCATTATTTGTTTGAGGTGGTAAGTTTGCATCTTTTTCAATTTTGCCACCATTTCTCCCGTTAGGGTAAATAACCATAGTTACTAGAAAAGCTAAAATAGCCCCAAGTACAAAACCTGCACCAATTTTAATAAAATCATTTGTTCTATTCTTTTTCAATTCTG
>JAAYTS010000206.1 GCA_012517995.1 Clostridium sp. | reverse complement strand
ACTTAAAAATACCTACTAAATAATTTTCATAGCTAAATATTATTAAAATTTCAACGTTCAATATAAAATAATTTTTTATAAATAAAACTATATCATTTATTAAAGTTTAATTCTAGACGTTAATTTCTTGACGCTTACATTTATCTTATTTACCTTACGTATTAATATTAATTAGTAACATAAAAAGTTTACTGTATATATATAAAAGGACAGTCCTGCTGTATATAATTAGCAAAACCGTCCTTTGTCAACATTACTTATCTAAGTCTTATTTAGATTACATTTAGGTTTTATTGGTTTTATTTAGTTTGATTTTTAAGTGTCATTTTCCATATTTAATAACACATATAACTTGTAACAGTCACTTTATCACTGTAGTCAGATATTCTTTTACCATTTTTGTCTACAATTGCCACATAATAATCATAGCTTCCCCATAGGGAAATTGTATAAAACATATTAAATGGTGTTTCTGCTATCTTTATAGGCTCACCTGGTAAATTGGAACATTTCATATATATTCCATAACGTGTACCCGATACTCCACTATAATCCCATTTAAATTTTACTATTAATCCTATGCTAAAGTATTCTCTAAAGTTTTCAGGTGCCTTTAAGTAAGTTTCAACAGTGACACCATCACTAAAGGCTGATATCCTGTTTCCTTTTCCGTCAATTAATGCTATATAATAATCATATTTTCCTGGCATACTCTCTAAAGTAATTTGAAAATCTGTTGTTTCTGCTACCTTTTCAGGTAAATGTCCTGAACCTGTTTTACTTCTATATATTCCGTATTTTCCTCCATTAATACCATCCCATGCAAATTCAACGGTCAAACCGTCTATATTAGTTACTCTAAAATTGTCCGAAGCTTCTTGTAAGAGTTCCACCGATGTAAAAGCCTCTATTACAGTATTAATATCATTATAACCATAATAAATATCCTCTTTACCTTCAATAGAACTATGGCTATATTGTTCATCCTCAAATAAATTAACAACAGCAACGGCATAGCTTGCAAAATCCCTTAATGATGAGTACGGCACAATATACCCGTCAGTCATGGCACTATAAAATATATTTGCCAGCTTACTATAACCTATTCCTTCAACACTTCTGCCATTATGGATACCACCTTCTGCAATAAGATATGCAGCCTTTGAAATAACTCCTCCCCCCTTATGTGGTATAAAAGGGTCCATTTTTAAAACATCGCTATACTGTGTAATTTCAGGATATGCAGCATTTCTCATGCTCTTTCCTGTATCCTCTCCTATAAACCAATTAGACTCTCCCTTACTTAAAAGGTAGTCTTCCAAAGCATACTCAGATATAACTGCAAATGTATCTGCCAATCCTTCATGTAAAATCATATTTTCATGGCCATTATTATACTCCAGCCCTTCATGAAAAAGTATCAGATGTGTAAATTCATGTGCAGCAACATCCAGTGCTGCAGCTGTACTTCTTCCATGGGCAATTTCATTGCCATCTTCATCAACAGGTTTCCTGTTGTAAAACCATATTTCACTGTGGTCCCCCCAATTTCCATACCGTTCAGCACGTGCATTGTGAGCACCAAACATTATTCTGCACTTTATTAGTCCTCCATCATCGTCATAGGAATTCCGATTAAAATAATCATCAAAAAATTCTATTACCCCGGTTAAATTATAATGTGCATCCACTCCATGAGGAACCCTGCTTATTGCCACATCCGGCTCTGCCTCAAAATGATTTTGTTCACTGCTAAATATATAGAAGTTTACCGATTCACCAGTTTCAAAATTTTCATCTAAATTTATTAAATAGAACATCCCATCTTCTTCAACCATCTTTAAGTTTTCAACAAGTCCAAATTCACCAATTCCTGTTCCATAAACAGTTGTTTTTACACTTGTTGAGGATTTTTCTACATTAATTATATCCAAACTTTCTGCGGAAATGTAGTATGTAAAACTGCCAGGCTCTGGTTTTGATACACTTATTATAACTTTGTATACATATTCATAAGTACCATTGACAGGATAGAGAACCAACTCAGGTACAGACATGTTAAAAATAGAAATTTCATGTTCTAAATTCTTTTCTATAAGTTTTATAATTTCTTTTTCTGAGATTTTTAAAGACTTGCTTTTTTTAATTAATTTACTGATATTTTCAACATTTTTCCCCGATATCACTTCAACAATACCTTCATTGTTTATATGAAAATTCCTCTCACTTCCATACACAGGTACCCCCTCTACTACTTGCACCGTTTTCACAACAGTTCTGCCCATTGAATTTTTAAACTTATCAACAATTTTAAATTCCAATGTGTCTAATTTTGTTTTCTGATTCTCAAAATCTTTAGTATAAATCTTTTTTACTATCTCCTCTGGCAATTCATCTGACTTTTCAGTTAATTTGCCTGAAATAAATGTTATATCCTCACCTGTTTTGTTCATTAAGGCTATTTCAGGCACAAATTCATTAACGTCCTCTACATCACCATAACTAACAATAGTACTGCTTGCAATAATACTTACTAACAGAATAATACTCAGAACTTTTCCTAAACCTTTCATTTGTAAAACCCCCTAATTTTTATTTTATTGTATACCAAACATTTTATTTTTTACGATTTGTGTTAACTAGTGGGTTAAATAGTATATATTGTAGAGTAATCTTTTATATATTTTATCAGTTAAAATTTGTTTCGTAAATAGAAAATAAAAAAAACCGTTAATCAGTTTTTCCATGACTAACGGCATTATATTTGTATTTCATATTCTCTTATATCATTTCATATGCCAAAACTTTGCTACACCACTTCCTTTCCATCTCCATTTAAAAACTTAAATTGCGACATAAAAAGTTCATAATACATACCTTTTTTTTCTATAAGCTCATCATGAGTTCCCTCTTCTTTAATAACTTTATCATCAATAAACATTATCCTGTCTGCATTTTGTATGGTTGAAAGCCTGTGGGCAATTACAAATGATGTTCTGCCTTCTAGAAGTTTTTGTATACCTTTTTGTACAAGTTTCTCAGTATAGGTGTCAATACTAGCAGTAGCTTCATCTAGTATAAGTATTCTGGGATTTGCTAAAAGCACCCTTGCAAAAGCAATAAGCTGTCTTTGTCCTGCCGATAGTCTAGAACCTCTTTCATTTACATCAGTATCATAGCCATCTGGCATTTCCACAATAAATTCATGGGCACAAACCGCTTTTGCCGCCTCAACAATTTCTTCATCACTTGCATCTAACCTTCCATATCTTATATTGTCTTTCACAGTGCCTGAAAAAAGAAATGTATCTTGAAGCATTATTCCTAACTGGCTTCTAAGACTTCCTAACGTCACTTTAGTTACATCCATTCCATCAATTAAAACTTTTCCCTTTGATGTTTCGTAAAACCTGCTTATAAGATTTATAACTGTAGTTTTTCCTGCTCCTGTAGGTCCTACTAAAGCCACAGTTTCACCTTCATTCACAGTAAAGCTTACATTTTCTAACACATTTTGATTTGCATCATATCCAAAAGTAACATCTTTAAATTCTACTTTTCCTTTTATTTCAGGCATTATCACAGCGTCTTCACTGTCTTTTATATCTGGTTTAATATCCATAATTTCAAATATTCTTTCAGCTCCAACCAAATTTGTAATGAGTATATTATAAAAATTAGATATATTCATAACTGGTACCCAAAACATTGATATATAACTTGTAAACGCC
Source organism: Clostridium sp. (assembly GCA_012517995.1). Classification (GTDB taxonomy): domain Bacteria; phylum Bacillota; class Clostridia; order Acetivibrionales; family Acetivibrionaceae; genus Herbivorax. The sequence continues at coordinate 3,961 of JAAYTS010000206.1, read as the reverse complement.
ACTAAACCACCTATGGTAATTTCACCTGCATTTAAAAGTCTTAATCCGTACATAAAAACCAACACCGTCCCACCGCCCCAGGACAATTCCACCAATGGCCAAAACATATCATTCATTCTTACAGCCCTTACAAATGAATTTTTATATTCTTCTAAAAGCTCTCTAAAAACCCTGTTGGTCTTTTTCTCACTGTTAAATCCCTGTACAACTTTAATTCCTGAAAATATTTCATGGCTATAGGCATTTAAATTAGATGATTTTTTCCTTACTATCTGCCACCTTCTCCTTGACACTATTTGAATGATAAACATTAATACAAAAAGTACGGGAATGGTACTAAAGGAAGCCAATGCCAATTTATAATTCATAGTAAACATTATAATGGCGATTACTACCATTTTTATTAATTCTGGAATAAGGTTTGTAACACTATTTGTAAAAAGGTCATATAATGAGTTTACGTCCCCCACTATACGTGCTAATATCTTTCCCACAGATCTGTTGTCAAAAAAATCAAATGAGAGTTTTTGAATATGGTTATAAAGCTCCTGCCTTAGGGAAAAAAGTATTTTATTAGATACCTTTGCCATTATAAGTATCCTATATTTTGCACAAATCATGGCAACAAGATTTGCAAAGACCATAATACCCCCCAATACCAAAAGACCTTTTACATTACTATTTGCAATATATTTATCAATGCCAACCTTTATAAAATAAGGGTTTAAAAGTTCAATAAGAATCACTATGCCTATTAAAAACAAAACACTTAAAACCGTTAAAATATAGGGTCTTAGGTATGAAAACAGCCGTATCACCACTTTTATATTTACAGTTTCCTTTAAACTTTCATCTTTTCTAAAATTATTGACAGGCATTATATCACCTCTCCTTCGTCATAAAACATCATTTTCCCCAATTGATTCAAATAAGTTTCATAATATTTCTCTTTTAAATCTAACAACTCCTGATGTTTGCCTCTTTCAACTATTTCCCCATCTTCAAAAATCAATATTTCATCTGCATTTTTAACTGCTGAAATTCTGTGAGCAATAATAAATTTAGTTATATTCTTATACTCATGGAGAGCTTTTTGTATTTCCTGTTCTGTCTCCATATCAAGAGCCGATGTGGCATCGTCAAGTATTAATATTTTAGCATCTTTTATAAAAGCCCTGGCAATTGATATTCTCTGCTTCTGTCCTCCTGAAAGTCCCACGCCTCTTTCTCCTATAACAGTATCAAAATTTTGAGGCATTTCAGATATAAAATCATAAGCTTTAGCATCTTTAGATACAGAAATAAGTTTTTCATTAAATACTTTGTCAGACGTTCCAATTAGTTTCTCATCCAATACTTCATCCAATCCGAATTTTATATTTTCTTTTATTGAATCTGAAAACAAAAATACATCCTGCATTACAATTGAAATTTTACTACGCAAAAATTCTAAATCCATATCCCTAACATCAATACCATCTATTAAAACACTTCCCTCTGATACATCATAAAATCTTCCAATAAGGTTTATTAAAGATGTTTTTCCAGAACCAGTAACCCCCATTATAGCAATTGTACTCCCTGGCTTTGCATCGATATTTATATTTTTTAGCACGGGTGTTTCATTGTACTTAAAAGACACATTCTTAAATACCACATGACCCCTAAATTCTTCAGGTTTTAACGGGTTTAAAGGATTTTTAATTTCTGGCTCTTCTTCAAATATTTTTTCCACTTTTTTTATAGAAGCATAGCACTGGGCAATAACATTTGTAAGCCACCCCGCCATTCTCATGGGCCATATCAGCATAAAAATATAATTGCTAAAAGCCACCAACGTTCCTAAAGAAATCTCATCACCAATTACCAAAAAACCGCCAATAGTAACTACAATAACTACAATGAAATTTGACAAAAATTCGATTTTGGGAAAATATCTTCCCCAAACCTTTGCCTGTTCCATATTAAGTCTGTAGTTATGTCTGTTTTTCCTTAAAAATTTAGTTATTTCAAACTTTTCCCTGGCAAAAGCTTTCACAAGGCGCACCCCTGCAATATTCTCCTGAGCAGTTGTATTTAAAGCAGCCCTCTGATCACTTATCTTCCCGTGAATTTCTCCAACTTTCCTTTCCAGTTTAAAAACAAAATATGCCAAAGCAGGCAATACCAAGACAGTTAAAAGTGCCAGCTTCCAACTGAGCACAAAAAGAATCACAGAAGCAATTATTAAATATAAACTTTGCTCAATGGAAAGCATTATTCCAAAGGATATAGCATTTAAAATATTTTCCGTATCATCTTTAATTCTGGACATAAGTTCCCCAGTGTTTGTCTTATCAAAATAACTAAATGACAGCTTTTGAATATGTTCAAACATATCCTGCCTTAAATTCACAATAACCCTGGCTGCTGAACAATCAAAAGAATACTCTTTAATATAGCCAAAAATTGCTCTTAATACCGTTATAACCATAAGAGCTATTATTATTTTAGAAAACAAATGAGTTTCCCCGCCAATAATAACCCGGTCAACAATAGCACCTATCAAACGGGGATTAAACATATCCAAAGCTAAACTCGAAAACATCATTAACAATGCCAATATATAAAACCATATATATCTTTTAATATAAGAAGCCAATCTTTTCAAAACCTTTAACCTCCTACAAACCTACTTTTCAGCCTGATTAAAAAAGTTTACACTATGTAAAGCCCTATTGTCAACTGATGAATAAGGGTAATAATCGCACCACCTAAAATTCCATAAGAAAAACGGAAAACACCTGGTTTTTCCCCATGGAATTCTTGATATTTTTCAAATTTCATTAAAATAAATAAATCTCTTAAATATAAAAAGAGTTTTTTAAATCTTTCAACAAAATTTTTTCTTTTAATCATTATTATTAGTGCTAAAAATGCTCCAAACAAAAAAGAGTATGTCATACAATAAATCCCAAACCTTACTCCCATTATAGCACCAATTGCGGAAAATAATTTCACATCCCCAGCTCCTAGAAATCTTAAAGCATAAAGTAAAAATAAAGTTATAAAGGGGACAATTGTTCCAAAAAAAGAATCTTTTAAACCTCCTGTTCCTGAGATTATTAAATTTATCAAAAGCCCTGATAATATAGCTGGATACACCACAAAATTTTTAATTTTTAAGTACTTATAATCAAAATACACTGACAGAATTAAAGTTATAAAAAGTACTATTAATTTAATCGTCATAAGACATTAACCACCCATACAATTTATTTTTTTATGACAAACCTGAGTAAATAAAGACAAATGAAATACTGCTTAAAGCAAGATCTGAAAGGCATTATGTCAAAACAAATAGCTATACTATATAATACATAAATTATACTATTTTAAAATGGCAGTTGTCAAAATATATATCTTTTCCATATGTGTAAATTTTTCTGTTATTTATCAATGGCGAATGATACAATATTGTGTTATTTTAAAAATATAGTTGTCAAAACACCTGTTTTCTTGATAAAATAGTATATAAGAGTATTATTTTTAATTCTATATATTCAAATTAAAAATGTTCACCTAAAAAAGGAGGAACCCTTCTATGAATAATTTCTACAACAAAAAACTTGAATTTAACTATGAAAGCAATGCTTCTGGTAATTTTCTTGTAATAAATGTAGACTCATCCGAATGCATACATGAGTACCAAATAGGTATTTTGGCAAATAATCCAAATAAACACATCCTGCCACTAGACATAAGACAAAAAGATGAAAAACATAATTTGTACTACAACATAACTTCTAAATTGTCATTGTCTCAGTATCTTAAGCGCAATAAAATAAATAAAAATAGTTTTATTACAATATTTTCAGGTATCACAAAAACAATTTTAAACTCAAAAAATTATTTATTTTCAGAAAATTCATTTTTATTAATGGAAGAATATATATATATATATCCAAACAATTTAGAAATT
>JAAYTS010000291.1 GCA_012517995.1 Clostridium sp. | reverse complement strand
ACTGTGGTCTTTTCAGTGCCATGGCGATAGCCGGTGCGTCCTTCAGTTTTATGTTCCCCCTTGGGTCCTGCGTGTTGCTCTACATCCTCTTCAAACATCATTCGCATGACCTCTATGCCTAGGGACATCGAGAGTTCCATTAAACCATATCGTGCTTTATCATATAACAATTTGCTATCTATGATCTTAATACTTCCATTGACGGATTCCTTGTTTTCCTGATATACTTTCATTATGACAGTCCCTTTTTTTATTCTGATTTTGTATTTGTTGGTAACTTTATTCTATCAGAATTATCTGGAGCTGTCATTTTCAATTTCTACGGAGTTTGGGGCAGAATCTGCTAGCGCCATTCCAACTTGTGGTGAATATATTTCGTTAATAAAACTTATAAATCACCGATATTTTAATGTTAAATATATAAAGCATTCTTTTGTCCAACATTATTGTAAGTAGTATTGCTTAAATTCTCTCTTCAAATATGGTTCTCTTCATATAATTAATTACATCTTCTTCTAAATGTAAGAGGTTCAAATTCACACAAAGATTCTTAAACTCCTCTGCGACCTCCTCTTGTTTCTCCCTTGATAAATTAGGGATTTGAATCCCCTTTAAATCCTGAATGCTTATATTCTTTATAGCCGACCCTTTTGCATTTTTATTAAGCTGACATATTCCTTTTTCACTTTGTAAAAAGGCTTCAACAAAGAAAGGGTTAACTTTTGATTCATCAATTTCAATAAAGTATAAATTACCAATAATCAAAATTTCTTCCTCTTCCTTTAAATGAACCATTCCTACTCTAAAAGGTGCTAATTTAGAAATTACTAAACTATTATCCTTCACACAATATTCCTTATATTGATCATCTATTTTTATCAAGTTTGGAAGATGAAAACCAATAATTATATCATTAATATTTTCTAACATTAAATATTTATAATTTGTTTCATCAATACTACTAAATTGATTTAGTTCTGTTGATTTTATAATAACACCAGAGTTTATTGATAAAATAACTTCCTCTAATTTAATTTCATCTTTTGTTCCAATATCGATATAGCATTGTGAATTCAAAAAATATTCTTCTTTCCCATTATCCATTGTTATTCCTCCCCTAAGAACTTTCCTGCTTTCCATATTATGTTTATTATGTACCCTATGAATGGTTTTGCCATGGTTTTCACATTTACTATTTTATATATTTAATTATTTCTAATGTGTTGTTTCCATCTAATATTATCTTATATATATCTTCTATAAATTCGAATTACTAAATTGAGTAAATAATTATATGAACTAGGAGACAGCTGTTCAATTCTGATAAAGAAATATTAGCTATACCTTAAATATACTAAATCAAAAGCTGATTTATACTTTAAGATTCGAAAGCCTAAAGCATCGCTCTAAGCTTAATTTAGGTCGCTTGCCTTTTTGGCTAATCTAATTGTAATCGTATCATCATCGGGAATAATTTAACACAATCTATTTCACAGCTTTTTAATTGTTAAGACCGGATCTAGAATAAAACTCTTCCATATATTTTGATATATCAATGTAACCTAACTTTTCAGAACGTGTATACGCAGTATGCCACATATCTATTGTTTTATAAGTTTTGTTATTATCTAGATTCAATTGTTTTACCCATTTATAAGTTCCTAAACAAATAATAAATTCTGGCTGCAGAAGATGAATTTGTTGGGTTATTAATTCTTTATATTCTTCCTTTGCAAAATATGCTTCTACCTTTTTATCAAGATTTCCTCCTCCCCGCTTATTTAAATTCATATATGCAATTCGATTCAAACCATTACGTATCTGAAAATCATCCGGTGATTTGTTGTTATTTACAAGTGCACAATACATTCTTCCAATCTTCTCTAATTGTTTTGGCTTATTATCACGACCAGACTCTACAAATTTCTTATACCAATTAACCTGATTTCTTTCATGGGGAAGACAATCCTCATTATCTCTTTCGCTAATAATGTTGGCTTCTTTTAGAACAAATAAAGTTTTATAGTCATATTCATCACTGACTATACCATCCCTTACAAAAGAATCCTTCTCTATTCCTTTATAAACATTACCTCCATATACCACATCTTCCCATGCAGTTGTGTTTTTCCATTCTTCTTCGTTTTCATGGACTTTCTGCCATCTGCAAAATAGATTATTTAGCTGTGTTCTTAAATCAGCAATCTCACTAATCATAATATCTTCTCCTTTTCTTAAATTTGTTAATATGATTTTATATCCCCTACAAGGGTTTTCCATATCACCATGCCGCTCCTATCCATCTGAATGTATTCATTTCTAGCACTTCCTAAACATTTTTACAACTCTTGATAACCTGCTATATCCCAAGCAGTAACCAATCCTAATATTTCTTCATTTTCCTTGCCACTATGAGTTATGAACACAACAGCTAACCTCTTGCCCTGCTGAAGTTGCTCAGCATACATCACCTCAATATCCATAACCAAGGCCTCTCTAGAGACAAAAGCAAATGATTCACTCTCATGTCTAGCCATAGGAATAAATTCATAAAATTCTCTTATCTTTACATCTTGCATAAGTAAGACATCTCCTGTAGCTCATTAAAGGCTTGTAAAAAGCTTATAGTATAGTCCTTACCATATAAACACATATTGCTGTCTAGTCTGTTGGAAGGTGTAATGCCCAGTCCATCAGAAGTAAAGTCTACTGTTCCATTTATTGAGACATTATCTTCAGGGTTCTCTATGTAAACCAGCCTTGGTTGAGCTGGGTTTGCTTGTCTTAAAGACTTAATCTCAGCTTTCTTCTCTAGCCACTGGGCACATTCCTTGGCTATGGCCGCCTGCTTCATTTCATTTCTAAGTTTTATTTCAAATTCATTTCCTGACATTTTCTTTTCGGGATTACGCTCTATGTAATACTCCCGAATAAGCTCTTGGTCCTTATGTACAAAGGTAGGCTCGGTAAATATGAACCTCATTTTGTCTATCTTGCTAAGTTCCTTTTTAAGTTCTGCATAGGCATAAATTGTAAAGTAAGCGGATATAACAGATAGCTTTGAACCCTTATTTAGTTCCTCTTTTAACTCATCTACAACCCTATGTTTCTTATTATCCAAAACCTTAGGTGGCTTCATAAAATCAACCCTCCGACCCTATTTATCGTAAACCATTATTCATTAGCTTCTTTCTTTGTTTTTCTTCTATCCGCAGGTTTTGTAGCATCCTTGGGTATGACCCATACATCACTAAGTTTAAATGCTCCTTCAATCCTGCCTTCCTCACATAGTATCTGAACTCTCCGTCTTGATATATTCCACTTCTCAGCTACTTCCTTTGCTGATAAAAATTCCATTACATACACCTCCGTCTCAGAAGTCCATAGGTTTATCATATTCCAGCGTGCGAACAATTGCAAGAATTGTCTGTGTTTTTATTCCAAAGGCATTCATCAGATAGACAGCATTTCTCGGCCAAATACAATCCTAAAACTCCCTGTAAACTCAGTACAGGTTTTTTCAAAGTACTAAGATTTCTAGCCTGAGCAAAATTTACCCATTTCTGAAAGGCACTTTCTAATGTAATGTCTGTTTTCCTCTTCAAACTAATAACTGCCATCTTGACTTCCTTCAGAACTTTAATTATTTTTGGAAATCAAGTGCTCTTAAAACAGTCTGTAAAAAACAAAAAACCTTTGAAACATCTCTGTCTCAAAGGTTTTGGTGATCCACCGGAGACTCGAACTCCGGACACCTTGATTAAAAGTCAAGTGCTCTACCGCCTGAGCTAGTGGATCAAAATTGGCTGGGATGGCAGGATTTGAACCTACGAATGCCAGAGTCAAAGTCTGGTGCCTT
>JAAYTS010000205.1 GCA_012517995.1 Clostridium sp. | reverse complement strand
GACTCATTTGAGGTTGACTCATTTGAGGCTGATTCATTTGAGGTTGACTCATTTGAGGTTGACTCATTTGAGGTTGACTCATTTGAGGTTGACTCATTTGAGGCTGATTCATTTGAGGCTGATTCATTTGAGGTTGACTCATTTGAGGTTGACTCATTTGAGGTTGACTCATTTGAGGTTGACTCATCTGAGGTTGTCCCATCTGTTGCTGATTCATTTGCTCTAAATGGTTTTCGTTAGTATTAGTTTGATTATCATTTTGGCTGCTTGAAGTAAATGAAAAAGCAGGTTTAATATTATTTTTCACTCCAAAATCCATATTTATCTCCTTCCTGAAAATTGCAAATCAACAAATCATTTTTTTGCAAGATCCAAATCAAAATCATTTGCAATTGCCTGCAATCCTCCTGAAAAAGGTACTCCTACGGCATCAAAATACCATTCGTTATTAAACTTAACAATATCTGCAATTACTACAGAAGTAGCACTATAAAACTCTTTTTCTAGATTATATCTTAATATTTCTTTATCTGTTTTAGCATCAACTACCCTTATATATGCCTCATCAACTCTTCCGAAGGTCTGCTGTCTTTCAAGAGCCTCGAAAATAGTTACCACAAATGTGATATGACCAATTTCAGGAGGCACTGATTTCATATTCACTGTAATTTGTTCACAATCTCCTTCTCCGCCAGTTAAATTATCTCCACTGTGTTGTAGAACGCCAGAGATATCAGATAAATTATTATAGAACACAAAATCCTTTTTGTTTCTCACTTCATTAGTATGAGTAAGCATAAATGCACTAGCATCTAAGTCAAAATTCTCTCCAGAATCTACTTTCCAACCTAAACCTATTTTTAAAACATCATAATTTGGCAATAAGTCTGATAGTTTTACCTTTTGGTCTCTTTGTACTATACTCATGATATTTCACCTCAGTTATAATGATAATTATTTTTTAGTACTGCAACTAACATACAAAACTTAAACTTTAACAACTAAAAACGTCCACCTAATATATTGCCTAATAAATTTCCAATGCCTCCTCCGGCATTTCCACCGCTTGCATTTCCACCGCTTGCATTTCCACCAAATCCTTGATTACCACTAAATCCTTGGTTACCGCCAAAGCTTTGGTTACTTCCATAACTTTGGTTTTGGTTGGAACCAAAGCTACCAAAAGTATTTTGTAAATTTTGTCGTGTATTTGAAAATGCACTTGACTGGGTATCTGGTTTATATCTTTTATCATCCATACCAATTTTAAGACCTGATTCTCTTTCAGAAGGTTGAACTAAAACTTTTTGACCAGGGTTTTTAAATTCAAGCATATATGATTCTCCAGATGTTTGTCCGATAAGTGTCTTCCAGTTTAAATCAAGTTTAAATCCTGGATCTGGACCTGTCCAGCATATCACCGCATCTGGGTCAACACAGCATGGAGAGTCAAGTACTAAAGGGTTTCCTTCACTTAATACTGCTACTTGTGCATTAGGACCTTTTCCAGTGAGCTTAGATGTAAACAATCCCTTCTGGGATATAACTCCAACACCTATTGGTCTTACGCCGTAATCACAGTTTTCTGTAAAAGCCAATAAGTTTTCACTTTCTACTCCTATACTTTCACCAGGATTAAGTGGTATAACAGTAACGTGTTTTGCTAATTCAGCAAAAAAGCAATTTCCTTGACCTGTTACCTTCATAAGTTCCATATTTTCACCTGTTACTCTTCTGGCAATATGGCTAATTACTGCTGAAGCAAGATTTTTACCAGGTCCTATAAGTAATTTTTCAAATTTAAATTGTCCCTGATATGCTATCATGGCACCTTTTTTTGCATACATTACATTGTTACCTTGAGCTAATAGACTCAATTCGTTTACCGTTTGAAAAACAAACATTTACCTCACCTCTTTAAATTAATAATAACGACATGTTTTGTTAAAAACAAATTCTTTTTGATAAATATTTTCATTGTAGAAAAAGATAACTTAAAATTTATTCATCAAAAGAATTAATAAAAAAATTTTAGAATATTATGTCATACCAAATAAGGCTATATTTCAGATTAATATGCTAAAAATAAAAAGGCATAATTAATCACATATATTATTATAGTATTTTAAAGCTTAAATTTCAACAATTTTTTCAAAAATTATAACATTTTTAGATATTTTTTTAGAAATTCTGATTTGATTTTCAACCTTGAATAAAATGTGTATATACCATTGTTTGAAATTATCATTTTATGTGTGGGTTATAATATGTGTGTATTATAAATTGAACCAATTACGAATACTGTAATTGGAGGTTAGAAGTTGGGTGTTAAATGTTGGGGAATATAAGTATATACTTAATAGCGTAAGTGATGTAAAATATATTTATAGAAGCACTTAATATAGCTTAGTAGCTTGTGTAATTTTTTTAGGAGGTGTATGTATGAAGAGGATTAGTTTGGTTATCTTACTTAGCATTTGTATCGCAAACATAATACCTCAATGGGTTTGGGGAGAAGAAGAAAAGTTTAATTATGTTGATGCATTTGCTAAATCAATTCTCTTTTACGAAGCAAACTGGTGTGGACCTGATGCAGGGAACAACAGAATTAAATGGCGTGGTCCATGTCATGTGGAAGATGGAAAAGATGTGGGGCTTGATTTAACAGGAGGATTTCATGATTGCGGAGACCATGTAAAGTTTGGATTGCCCCAATGTAATTCAGCATCTACACTTGCGTGGGGGTATTATGAATTTCAAGATGTATTTATTGAAAAAGGTCAGGACGAGTACATGCTAAACATCATAAAAAATTTTTGTGACTACTTTATGAGGTGTTTTCCTGACAAAGAAACATTTTATTATCAGGTGGGTGATGGTGATATAGACCATGAGTATTGGGGACCACCAGAACTTCAAAGGGATGAAAGACCTACATATTATGTGGCAACTCCAGAAAATCCTGGTTCGGATGTGGCTGGAGGAGCGGCAGCAACATTGGCGTTAATGTATTTAAGCTGCAAAGACAGAGATTTGGAATATGCAGAAAAATGTCTTGAATATGCCAAAGGTCTTTATGAATTTGGGATGAAATACAGAGGAAACAGTAAAGGGCAGACTTACTACAGACCTTCAGATTATTTGGACGAGCTTATGTGGGCTTCTATTTGGCTGTATGTAGCTACAGATGATGAGAAATACATGGATAATGTTGAATCTTTAATGGTGGATAAAAACATCACTGATGGTAATAGGTTTAATGACCACTGGACACAATGCTGGGATTATGTTATGACTGGTGTATTTACAAAGCTTGCTACTTTGTCACCTAATCCAATGTACAGAGAAATTGCTGAAGAACATTTTGATTACTGGCAAAATGGCATAAGATCCACCCCAGGAGGTTTAAAATATCTAGACAGCTGGGGAGTTGCTAAATATCCTGCAGCAGAGAGTTTTGTTCAGCTTGTATATTACAAAGAAACAGGAGAACAAAAATATCTTGATTTTGCTAAAAGTCAAATTGACTACATTCTTGGGGACAACCCACAAAACATGTCTTACATGGTTGGATTTGGAGACAATTATCCTAAGTTTCCTCATCACAGAGCTTCAAGTGGAAGACTAGAAGGACCACCTGCTGACGAACATAAGTCAATGCCGCAAAGGCACATACTATATGGTGCTTTAGTAGGGGGACCAGATATGAATGATGAATACAATGATGATGTAGATGATTATGTTTATACTGAGACAGGATTAGATTACAATGCAGGGATTGTTGGTGCATTAGCAGGTATGTCCAAGTATTTTGGACAAAATCAGTTACCTGGAGATACTCCAGGCATAGAAGGTGAGCCAACACAGTACTACACTGAAGCAAAGATATACGAAGAAACTTCAACAGGGGTTACAATTGACCTTAATATGTACAATATAGCTACATCACCTCCACAATATGAAGAGGGACTGTCATTTAAATATTTTGTTGATTTATCAGAGTATGTTGAAGAGGGGATAAATATTTCAAAATTCACCACAGATATATACTATTCACCAGCTAATGCTGAGATATCTGGATTAAAGCCTTGGGATGAGGATAAAAATATTTATTATGTAGAGGTAACTTTCCCTAATGAAGGACTTTATGTAAGAACCTATTTGCAGTTTGCTATAAACTTTTATGAAAACAAACTTTGGGATTCTACCAATGACTTTTCGACAAAGGAAATAACCGACACCTATTCCAAAATAGAAACTATACCAATATATAAAGATGGAGTTTTAGTATTTGGAAAAGATCCTTCAGGAAACGAGGCAGAAGATCCAACACCAGAACCTCCTGAATATATTTTAGGGGATCTAAATGATGATGGACTAGTTAATTCAAGAGACTGTGTTTTATTATCAAGATATCTTTTAGAGATTATAACTGAGTTTTCTTATGAAAATGCCCTGAAGGCTGCAGATGTTGACGGAAACGGTGTTATTAACACAATAGATTATGCTTATATAAGTAGATATGTTTTAGATATTATATCAGAATTTCCTAAGGGGAAATAATAATTTAAAATTAAATTAGGTAAAAATTATACATTATTATAAAGGGGAGATGTATTAAAATGAAAAAGGCAAGAAGGAAATTCTTAATTTTCTTGATTTTCATGTTTGTTTTTGGACAGCTAGGTGGCTTAAGTTTTGCAAACTCAGCACCTCCAGAGGATTTCACCCCGGCTCCTGGCTGGGAGGACTATGATTATTTCAATTTTGCTGAGGCACTTCAAAAATCAATTTATTTTTATGATGCTCAAAAATGTGGACCAGAGGCAGACTATGAAAATGGTGGAAGGCTTGAGTGGAGAGGTGCGTGTCATGAAAAGGATGCCAAAGTACCACTTACTACCACAGATACAAACCTTTCAGAAGGATTCATTGAAAAATACAGACATATTTTAGACCCTGATGGGGATGGAACAATGGATTTACATGGAGCATTCCACGATGCAGGAGACCATGTGAGATTTGGTTTACCACAAAGTTATTCCTCCGGTACTTTAGGATGGGGATTTCTTGAATTTAGAGATTCCTTTAAGGCTATTGGGGAAGAAGAACATATGTTGGAGATTTTAAAACATTTTACAGATGCATATTTACGATGTACATTTCTTGATGAAGATGGCAATGTGATTGCTTTTGCATACATGATAGGTGAAGGGGATGCAGACCATACTTACTGGGGTCCGCCAGAACTATATCCTGAGGATATTCCAAGACCTGCTGATTTTGCCACTGAAGAAACTCCAGGAAGTGACGTTGCTGCCAGCACAGCTGCATCACTTTGTACAACATATTTAATTTATAAAGATTCAGACCCGGAATATGCCGAAGAGTGCTTAACTGTTGCAAAGGCTTTGTATGAGTTTGCAAAAAAATACAGAGGCTTAAATAATGGCGATGGTTACTACACATCTGATTATGATGAAGACGAGCTGGCATGGGCTGCAACATGGCTTTATGAATGTACTGGAAATATGGAATACATAGATGATATTATGTCAACTGATGAAACTGGCAACTATACTGGATATATAAAAAAGATTATACCAGAAACTTACAATACCAATGTTTGGTACAATTCATGGGTGCATTGCTGGGATGTTGTGTGGGGAGGTACATTTTTAAAATTAAATGCCCTATTTCCTGAAAATGAACTATTTAGGTTTATTGCACGCTGGAATGTGGAGTTTTTATCAGGTGGTGCAGCAAAACACGAGGACCCAAGTGATGTAAATTATGTTATAACATCACCTGCAGGATATACAATGTTAAATGGATGGGGTTCTGCCCGTTACAATGCAGCTATTCAGTTGTCTGCACTTGTATATATGAAAAACAATCCTGAAAGAACAGATTTTGGTGAGTGGGCAAAGGGACAGATGGAATACCTGATGGGAAGAAACCCTATGGGATATTCATATATAGTTGGTTATGGATATGAAAAAAGATTGCCTTTTGCAAAATACCCACACCACAGAGCTGCCCACGGCTCAAAGACAAATAGTATGAATGACCCAGAAGAACACAGACATATTTTATGGGGAGCACTTGCAGGAGGTCCAGACATAAATGACTATCACATAGATTCAACTACCGAATATGCGTATAATGAAGTTGCTACTGACTATAATGCTGCATTTGTAGGGGCTTGTGCCGGACTATATCATTATTATGGTGAAGGACATGAACCTATACCAAATTTCCCTCATAAAGAAGAAAGAGTTGATGACTACTACTGTATGTCACGTATTGAAAGGGAAACTGAGTCAAGTACACAAATTGTATTGAGACTGCATAATGAGTCTACCCAACCACCACGTTATCAAACAGGAATGATGGTAAAATACTTTTTTAACATCAGTGAACTTATATTAAATGAACAGGACATAGATGATGTGGTATTTGCCATTGAGTATGACGAGCAGCTTTCTATGCAGCAAGAACCTGTAGAATACAGAGGACCTTTTAAATGGGATGATGGTGGAACATATTATTATGAATTAGATTGGAGCGGAAATGAAATATATGGGGACAGGGAATTGCAAATTTCCTTTACAGCCAAACAAGACTCCAACTATATGACACATTGGGATTCAAGCAATGACTATAGCAGAGAAAATGTTACAGACACATTTGAAGTTAATAGAAATATACCTGTATATTTAGATGGTGTAAAGGTATTTGGAGAAGAACCTCCTAAGCTTACTGAATTACCTGAACCTATAGAAGATCCAGAAGATCCAATTGAAAAAGTAGCGTTAATAGATGTAAAATACAGATCTGGTTTAAAAGATAATACTAAAAACACAATAAGAGCTGTTGTTAACATTAAAAATACAGGAACTGTTCCAATAAATCTATCCGATGTAGTACTGCGTTACTGGTTTACAAATGACGGCAATGAACAAAATAATTTCACATGTGAATATGCATCTTTTGGAGAGGGAAATGTTATAGGAAAAATACATTATATAGAAAATCCTGTTGAAGGTGCAGACACATATTGCGAAATCAGCTTTACAAGCGAAGCTGGCAGACTTCCTGTAGGAGCAAGTACAGGAGAAATACCTTTTAGAATTGAATGTGGTGAGTCAGTTTATGACCAGGAAAATGACTATTCAGCTATGTTAAGCTTGACAGGGGAACTTGGAGATAACAACAAAATAACTGCTTATATAAATGGAGAGCTTAAATACGGAATTGAACCTATTGAGATAGATTCTGTCATGCTTGGTGATGTAGATGGCAATGGAATAATAAACACAATAGACTTAACCATTATACAAAGACATATACTTGAGATTAATGCTATAGATGATAAGCACTTTAAAGCAGCTGACGTAAATAAAGACAAAATTTTGGATTCAAGAGATTATATGCTGGTAAGAAGATATATTCTTGAGATTATAGATTCTTTTTAAGAAATAACTGTTTAGCTAAAGACCCTTGGAGTGCAGTAAAATTTAACAAAACTGCACATCCAAGGGTTGTTTTATTGGATATATGGTGATGTAGTTTCTTGAGTTTCTTCTAAATCTATATTTTTTATAGGAGAAGGGCTATCAACATAAATTACATTTTTACTTGAAATGGATTCTAAAATGTCAAAAACCATTTTAACATCACCATATTCTATTTCAGGCGTAACTGATATTTCTTCGGTGCCGTTTAGGGTGTTGTAGAAATTTAAAAGTTCGTTGTAGAAGCCCCTTTCAGGGGTATATTTTATTTGTTCAGAAGAACCATCATTATAAAATACATTTATAATTCCACTTGATTTATCTTCTAAGTAGATTTGTCCGTTTGTTCCGTAAATTCTAAATCCTACAGGAGGTTTTTGAGTTTCAATTCCAGATGGAAAATAAGTATATTGGCCAATAACGCCATTTTCAAAAAGTATATTAGAATTTATTGAAAAGTAAGGATTGTAATCTTGTGGTTGAGGTTTTCCAAAAGCATGAACACATTCCACAGCACCAAAAATGTGCCGTATTGCGGCAATGTCATGAAGTGCTGCATCTAAAAAAGCACCACCTTTAAATTTAGGATGTTGCCTCCATTCTGCAGCTGCAAAGGTGTCTTTTGTCATTTCGCAAGGGAAGCAGCTGACGTTATTGCGTATAAAATATATGACATCTCCTATTTTTTTACTTTCCACAAGTTCTTTTATTTTGTTATTTTCTTCATTGTACCTAAAGTTTTCTGCAATCATTATTTTTACATTGTATTTTTTTGAAAGCTCTAAAAATTTTCTTGCATCATTCATGTTAGAGGCCAGTGGTTTTTCACAAATAAAATTTTTACCGGCCTTTGCGACTTTTTCTGATATTTCATAGTTATATTCAATTGGAACAAGAATATCAACAGCATCAATATCTGGTCTTTTAAGCATTTCATCACAGTTATCATAAACATTATTTAAATTCAGATTTATTTTTTTTGCAAAATTTTCTGCATCTTTAAAAGTTCTATTGCAAAGTGCTGCTATTTCATATTTATCTCCAAGTTCTAAAATAGCAGGATAATGAAGTCTTTCCCAAGCCATACCTGTTCCTATTATTCCAAGACGAATTTTTTTCATTTTAATCTCCCTTGTATTATTATTAATAAATATAATTACCTTTATAACTAATAATTATTCTAGGTGTATATAGAAAAAGATGGCATAATATTGTTATCAATATCATACCATCTTTTAACATATATAATAAAAGGTAAACCGAAAGCGTATTAATCAAATGCTATGCTCTGGATTTCTAATATGTGGCGTCCTAAAAGTGCATAATCCAATGTGTTAATAAAACCGTCCTTATTAACATCAGCAACAACTTGCCAGTTATCACCAGGGAGAGAATCAATAATATTTAAAATATATCTTTGAAGCAAAACACAGTCATTAGAATCAATTATACCATCGCCTGTGATATCTCCAATGATATATTGAGGGGTATCCTCTACTTTTACCAGCTGCCAGTGCTGATTTTCACCATCTGCATCAGACCACTGTTGAATATTTGCACCATCATCAGTAGACCATTTGTATACATCAATTAATTTACCACTTCCACGCCCTTTTATTTTATAATACCCATTTCCTATATTTATAAACTCCCAATGTTGGTTGTGACCGCCGGTACTTGTATATTGTATGATTAAACCCCCGTTATCTTTAGATTCGTCTTTAACATCAAGGGCAAGTCCAGTTTTAACGTTGACAATTTTTTTGTATCCATTATCTACATCCACTAGGTACCATTGTTGAGTCAAACTATCATTACTGCTCCACTGAACAATTTGTGCTGCGTTATCTGAGGAGGAGTCTTTTATATCTAAAACTTTACCGCTATTTTTGTTTACAATTTTATAACGGGTTTTGTCTGGCATGTATTCAGTAATAGTTCCGGCTTTAGCATCAATTTCAATAGCATCGTAATAAGGCATAATCAATTTTGTATCAGAAACAAATTCAATTGGAAGCCATACATATTGAGACTCATTTACACGTCCACCCCATGCACCTGCCCATCTGTCTCCAGCATAAAGATAGGATGTGCCGGATGTGCCCTGAACAGGTAAAACATAAGTGGGCTGTGATCTGTATGTAGTTGAGTTACCTAAATTATAAAGGTCAGACCATCCACTTCTTAAATCCTTTGAGTAGGCGTATTTGGCTTGATTTGGATCCCAACCTGAACATCCTGATGTTATAAGGTAATAGTAGCCATTTCTTTTGATAAGGCATGGTGCTTCCCTCTGTTTTCCTACATATAATTTGGCAGCTAGGGAGGCAATGTCTTTATAATCAGGAGTTAATTCATATAAATGCAAGTCCATATTTTCATTTGAAGAGGATAAAAAGTAGCCTTTTCCGTCTGTATCTACAAAAACAGTACAGTCCCTTGACATGTAGCCAGGACGGTCATGATCTATAACACCAGAGTTTTGATAGGGTCGAAAACTTCCCTTATATGTATAATTGCCATCAGGAGTGTCACAATATGCAACAGCTGCCCTTGCTTCACCATAGTGAACACCGTTTTCCCAATGCATCCACATTACAAATTCTTTTGTAAATTCATTGTACATAACCTTAGGACGTTCAATATTTACCCTGTTTAATTCAGGATGAGAATTAGGAGATAAAACTTCTCCTCTATATTCCCAATTAACTAAATCTTTAGAACGATAGCATCGAACCCCTTTAAACAGGTTTGATTGGTCTCTGTATTCACCGTACCAGTAATAATAATCACCGTATTTTAAAAATCCTCCACCATGGGCATGAATAACGTTGCCTGAGGTATCTTTAAATTGTGTTCCATTTATAACTACATTATTATTAGATGCTGTGACAAAAAAACTTCCTAAATTGCAAGAAAAAATAATAACAGTGATAACAATAAGACATAATTTTAGTTTGTTTTTAAACAATACTTTCCCCTTTAACAAAACCTTCCCCTCCCTGAAATAAAAAATTAATCATTATATGCTAGTTTATAATTCGTAAATACAAGTAATTTAAAGTCAATTTCCTCTACTTATTTTAATTATATAGTAATAAAAGCTATAATTAAAGTCTTACATTTTTAAAATTGTTGAAAGGCAAGTGCAAAAATGTTAGTCTAATAATAAAGAAAATAAGAAGAGAATGCAATTTACTGGGGTATAACAGGTGGTTTTTATGGAATATTTAAGTGGAGTTGTTGAGAGAATTACATTTGTCAATGAAGATAATGGATTTTGTGTTATAAAGATAAAGTCTAAAGGTTTTTATGACCTTGTAACAGTTGTGGGAAACCTTGCTTCTGTCAATGTAGGCTCAACTTTAAAGCTTAAAGGGCAGTGGAAAATGGACAGCAAGTATGGCAGGCAGTTTAACGCTTTTGACTATAGGGAAGTTGTCCCTGCAACCATTGCAGGAATTGAAAAATATTTAGGAAGCGGGCTTATAAAAGGTATTGGTCCTAAATATGCAAGAAGAATTGTAAGATATTTCAAAGAAGATACCCTGCGTGTTATTGAAGAAGAACCGGATAAACTTATTAATGTTGAGGGCATAGGCAAAAAACGGTTAGAAATGATAAAAAAAGCCTGGCATGAACAAAAAGAAATAAAAAATGTAATGCTTTTTTTACAAAGCCATGGAGTATCCACAGGATATGCTGTAAAGATTTATAAAACCTATGGAAATGAAAGTATAAGTATAGTTCGGGAGAACCCTTACCGTTTGGCAGATGATATTTGGGGCATAGGTTTTAAAACTGCAGATAAAATTGCACAAAAACTAGGCTTTGATAAAAACTCATTTGAGCGATGCAGGTCAGGTATAATTTATGTACTAAACCAGCTTTCAAATGAGGGACACTGTTATGCAACAAGGGAGCAGTTAGTATCAGAGACGATAAAAATATTAGAGCTGGAAGAAAATTTAGTTGAAGGCACTTTGGATAAAATGATAGAAGACAAATTGGTGATACCTGATGAAAATAATTCAATTTACCTTCCGCCTTTTTATCATAGTGAAGTTGGCACAGCAAAGAGAATACGAGAGATAGTAAATACCAAATGTTCATTGGGATTATCAGATATAGACAGGATTATTGATGATATACAAAAAGAATGTAATATATTCTATGACAAGGTACAGATAGATGCAATTAAGGCGGCTGCTGCCTCAAAATTCATGGTTTTAACAGGTGGTCCTGGAACGGGAAAAACCACAACAACTCTTGCAATTATTAAAATATTTCAAAAGATGGGTAAGATGGTGCTTCTGGCAGCACCTACAGGGCGGGCAGCTAAAAGAATGTCAGAGACCACTGGCATGGAGGCAAAGACAATACACCGGCTTTTAGAATACAGCCCAATGGATGGATATCAAAAAAATGCTGAGAATAAGTTGCAATGTGATGTATTAATAATTGATGAAACTTCTATGGTAGACATAATTTTAATGTATAATCTATTAAAGGCTGTAAAAGATGAGACTATCGTTATTTTAGTAGGTGATGTGGACCAACTGCCCTCTGTGGGAGCAGGCAATGTTTTAAAAGATATAATTGATTCAGGTGAGGTAACATTTATAAGACTTACTAGGATTTTTAGGCAAGCTTTAGGAAGTGCAATT
This sequence comes from Clostridium sp., assembly GCA_012517995.1. Taxonomy (GTDB): domain Bacteria; phylum Bacillota; class Clostridia; order Acetivibrionales; family Acetivibrionaceae; genus Herbivorax. Next base: position 13,525 of record JAAYTS010000205.1, on the reverse strand, counting down.
ATAACCAATGCCCATTTAATAAACAAAGGTACTATGCCAAAGCTTAAGTGTGGCAAAAAAAGTGACTTTTTCTTTATAGAAGAGGAAGAACCAGAAAAAATAGCTGAAACAATAAAAAAATTATGTACAAAAAGGCTTCCCTCTTACTATAATATAAACCCCATAAATGACATTCAAGTACTGTCACCTATGCAAAGAGGAATAGCAGGAACACATAATTTAAATATTATTTTACAGGAAGCATTAAACCCTTCAAATATTACAATAAAATATGGTGGGACTGTATACCGTTTAAATGATAAAGTAATGCAGATAAAAAACAATTATGACAAAAACGTCTTTAATGGAGACATAGGAAATATTACCCATATAGATATGGAAGATAAGACATTGATTATAAGCTTTGATGGAAATGATGTGGAGTATGATGTTACTGAACTTGACCAGGTGGTTTTAGCTTATGCCACAACAGTTCATAAAAGTCAGGGAAGTGAGTATCAGGTAGTGGTTGCACCCCTTACAATGCAGCATTATATGATGCTGCAAAGAAATCTTTTATATACTTGTGTTACCAGAGCAAAAAAGGTTTTTGTGTTGGTTGGAACTGAAAAGGCTATTTATATGGCTGTTTCAAATAATAAAATTCAGCAAAGAAATACAATGCTTTCTCAAAGACTTAAAATAAAAAAATAGTTTGTTATATTGTACCAATTGAAATTAAAAAGAGGGGATTTGGACTTACCTTCATTGACAGTTTACTTTAAAGATTATAAAATATTAACAGGAAAGGTTACAAAATATGACGGTATGGCAATAATTAAAAAAATAAATTAATATTAAATGTGATAATATGAGTTTAATTGTTTTTATTGATACGGAAGTTCATCCAAAAAGCAAAAAAGTCATTGACACAGGGGGGGTTAAGGAAGACGGCAGTCCTTTCCACTCTAGTTCTATTACTGACTTTATTAACTTTATCAAAGATTCTCAATTTATCTGTGGTCATAATATTATAAATCACGATTTAAAATATATTAAAAATGCAATTAAAGGCGGAGAAATAGATGATTTAAACGTTATTGATACTTTATTTTTCTCACCTTTGTTGTTTCCTGCAAGACCCTATCACTCTTTACTAAAAGACGATAAACTTCAGACAGAGGAGATGAACAATCCTTTAAACGATGCAATAAAAGCTAAAAATCTTTTTTATGATGAAGTTGAAGCTTTTAAAAATATAGACGAAGAATTAAAACAAATATTTTATATTTTATTAAAAGATAAAAGAGAATTTAGTGCTTTTTTTAAATTTATTGAGTACAAAAATGAAGAAAAAAGTATAGAAGAACTAATTGATAAAAAGTTTCATTCACTAATATGTAAAAATGCAAATATTTCAAAAATGATTTCAGATTACCCCATTGAGCTGGCGTACTGTCTGGCTTTAATAAATGCAGCGGACAGATATTCAATTACACCTCCATGGGTATTAAAACAATTTCCCGAAACAAGAAGAATTATGTTCCTTTTAAGAAATAACCCATGCCTTTCGGGGTGTCCTTATTGTAATGAAGCTCTTGACATTCATAAAGGATTAAAAAGATTTTTTGGATTTGATTCCTTTAGAAAATATGGTGGTGAGCCTTTGCAGGAAAAAGCAGCAAAGGCAGCTGTGGAAAACAAATCCCTCCTTGCTGTATTCCCCACAGGAGGAGGAAAATCCGTTACTTTTCAATTGCCTGCATTAATGAGTGGTATAAATGAAAAGGGGTTAACGGTGGTTATATCTCCCTTGCAATCACTGATGAAAGACCAGGTTGACAATTTAGAAAAGGCAGGTATAACAGAGGCTGTAACCATAAACGGGCTCCTTGACCCTATTGAGCGGGCTAAATCTATTGAAAGGGTTGAAAACGGCTCTGCTTCCATCCTCTATATTTCGCCGGAATCTTTGCGTTCAAAGACGGTGGAAAAACTTCTTTTAGGAAGAAATGTTGTCAGGTTTGTCATTGATGAGGCACATTGTTTTTCAGCCTGGGGGCATGATTTTAGAGTTGACTATCTCTATATTGGGGATTTCATAAAATCAATACAGGAAAAGAAAAATTTGCAAAAATCAATTTCCATCTCCTGCTTTACTGCAACAGCAAGGCAAAGGGTAATTGAAGATATAAAAAATTATTTTAAAGAAAAGCTTTCCCTTGACTTAGAGGTGTTTCGTGCCAATGCATCAAGAGCCAATCTTCACTACAAAGTATTTATGAAAGATACAAAAGAGGATAAATATGATTGTGTAAGAGAGCTTCTTGAAGAAAAAAGATGCCCTACAATTATTTATGTTTCTCGTACAAGAAGTGCGTACCTTTTGGCAGAACGATTAACAGAAGATGGTTATTTAGCAAAGCCGTATCATGGGCAAATGGACAAAAAAGAGAAAAGTGAAAATCAAGATGCATTTATAAACGGGCAAGTTCAAATTATGGTGGCTACTTCTGCCTTTGGAATGGGAGTTGACAAAAAAGATGTAGGCATGGTTATTCACTATGAAATTTCTAGCTCTTTAGAAGACTACATTCAGGAAGCTGGAAGGGCAGGCAGGGATGAAAATATATCTGCTGATTGTTTTGTCCTTTTTAATGAAGAAGATTTAAACAAACACTTCATTTTACTAAATCAGACAAAAGTCAGCATAAAAGAAATACAGCAAGTGTGGAAAGCCATTAAAGATATTACGAGATTTCGCTTAAAAGTATCTCAGTCTGCACTGGAAATTGCAAGAAAAGCTGGCTGGGATGACAGTATTGTAGGAATTGAAACAAGGGTAAAAACAGCTATTGCAGCACTAGAGGATGCAGGGTATGTAAAAAGAGGTCAGAACATGCCAAAGGTATATGCCGATAGCATTCTTACAAGAAATGCATATGAGGCAATTTGTAAAATAAATAATTCTGATAAATTCAATGACAAACAAAAGGAAAAGGCAGTTAGAATTATTAGAAAGCTTTTTTCTAATAAAAATACCAAAGAAACAGATGATGCAGAATCAAGAGTTGACTATATAGCAGATCATTTAGGGATTGAAAAAAGTGAAGTAATAGAAATTATAAATTTATTTAAAGAAGAAAATATTTTAGCTGATATGAAAGATTTAAGAGTCTTTATGAAAAAAGGTGCAAGTGAAAAACGCTTATTAAGTATATTAAAAAATTTTTGGTATATTGAAAAATTTTTATTGTCAAATTTAGAATATGGGGAAAAAGTTTATAATATTAAAGAGTTAAATGAACAGGCACAAGAGGAAGGTATAGAGGATGTAAACTCCAACAGCATAAAAACCATTATAAATTTTTGGACAATTAAAGGCTGGGTGAAAAGGCAGATATTAAGTCATTCCAGAGAACATATGGCGATTTTTTGCAATTTTCAAATAGAAACTCTAAAAGAAAAACTTTCAAAAAGATATGAATTGGCTCAATTTATTTTAGAATATCTCAATAATAAAAAGAGCAAAAAAGAAGATAAAGATATAGAAATGATTGATTTTTCAATTTATGAATTAAAACAGGCATTTGAAAACAGGATAACGCTGTTTAATACTAAAATAACCAATAAGGATATTGAAGACACTCTTTTTTACATGTCAAGAATCGGGGTCTTGTCAATTGAAGGGGGATTTTTTGTTTTATACAATCCTATGGAAATTGAGCGTATAGAAAAAGACAATAAAAAAAGATACAGGATGGAGCACTATGAAAAACTAAAGGAATACTATGAAAACAAAGTACAGCAAGTCCACATTGTAGGGGAGTATGCAAAAAAAATGATAGAGGATTACAAAGAGGCTCTTCAGTTTGTAGACGATTATTTTCAACTTAACTATAGCGCTTTTTTAAATAAATATTTTAAAGGAATTAGACAAAATGAAATTAAAAGAAATATTACCCCGGAAAAGTTCAGACAGATTTTTGGTGAACTTTCCCCAACCCAGCTAAAGATTATTAATGACAAAGAGTCAGAGCATATTGTTGTGGCAGCAGGACCAGGGAGTGGAAAGACACGGATTTTGGTTCATAAATTAGCATCATTGATGTTGATGGAGGATGTAAGGCATGATCAACTGCTGATGCTGACTTTTTCCAGGTCTTCTGCCACTGAATTTAAAAAACGTTTATTAAAGCTTATAGGCAATGCTGCAAATTTTATAGATATAAAAACATTTCACTCCTATTGTTTTGATTTGCTAGGGCGGGTTGGAACTTTAGAGAAGTCAGATAAAATAGTTAAAGAAGCGGTGGAAAAAATAAAAAAGGGAGAAGTTGAGACAGGAAAAATAACAAAAACTGTTTTGGTAATTGATGAAGCACAGGATATGGATGAGGATGAATTTGCACTAATAAATGCCTTAATGGAACACAATGAAAATATGCGTGTAATTGCAGTGGGCGATGATGACCAAAACATTTATGAATTTAGAGGTTCTAGTTCAAAGTATTTAGAGCATTTAATAAAAGAAAAGGGTGCAAAGGTTTATGAACTTTTAGAAAATTACAGGAGCAAAAGAAACTTAGTTGATTTTACCAACCAGTTTGTAAAAAGGTTATCTTATCGGCTAAAAACCACTCCTATTGTTGCTTTTCAAAATGACAATGGAAAGATAAAGTTGGTGGAACACAAAAGCACCAATCTTATTTTGCCCACAGCAGCAGATATATTATCTGCTGACCTTGCAGGGTCTACCTGTGTACTCACTAGAACCAATGATGAGGCACTGCAATTTACATCATTGCTTTTAAAAAACGGAATGGAGGCAAAATTAATACAGTCAAATGAAGGATTTGGCATACAGAATCTTTTAGAAGTAAGGTTTTTTTTGAACCAGCTAAAGCTTGAAGATTCCTACATGATAAGTGAGGAAATCTGGAAAAAAGCAAAGAGGAAGCTAAAAGAAACCTATGCTAAAAGTCCCAATTTAGAAATTTGTGCTAACCTTATAAAGGATTTTGAATGTGTAAATACTAAAAATAAATACAAAACAGATTTAGAAATTTTTATTCGGGAATCAAATCTTGAAGACTTTTATAGTGGAAGAGTAGAAACTATTTTTGTATCAACTTTTCATAAGGCAAAAGGACGGGAATTTGACAATGTATATTTGATGCTTGACAGATTTAATATTAAATCTGATGAAGATATCAGACTTCTTTATGTTGCCATGACAAGAGCAAAAGAGAATCTTATAATTCATTATAATGGGGATTATTTTAAATATATTAGGGCAGAGGAAATGGAAATAACAAAAGATAAAAATATATATTCTCCCCCTGATGAAATAGTAGTGCAGCTAGGCTTTAAAGATGTGTGGCTGGATTTTTTCATACACTGTCAAAACTTGATTTTTAATCTTAATACAGGAGATAGGCTAATAGTAGATGAGGAGTATTGCTGTAATTTAAAAGGGCAAAAAATATTAAAATTTTCAAAACAGTTTAAAAACAAAATCCAGTCTATAAATAAAATGGGGTATACGCCTAGCGATGCAAAGGTTAAATTTATTGTTTACTGGCAAAGGGAGGATTCAGATTATAAAATCAGGATAGTGCTGCCTGAAATACATTTCAAACTTAACCCTATTGACAAAAAGGAAAATATCACATAAAATAGTATTAGCACTCAGGGGAAGAGAGTGCTAAAGCAAGTGTCTTTAATATAAATACATTGTGTATTTATTATATCTTAAAGTACTCTTTTAAATTGCTATTTTTTTTAGGTATAAATCACTTGTAACAAGATATTTGTTTTATTATTTGTATGCAGTATTTGTTTTGTATTTCTGTATTACTTTAAGCTTTGATTGTATTATTAAAGCTTTAAAGGTGTGTCTTTAGTCAAGTGCAAATGAAAAAAATAAGATCCACATAAACGAATAATATATAGAATCACCACTAAAAATGGGCAATAAATAAAATTACCATTAAGTTTAATATATGCACTAAAAATAAAAGCACTTAGGAGGGATATCAATGAAAGCGTTATTTTTAGCAGGTGGAAAGGGTACGAGGTTAAGGCCAATTACAAATGAATTGCCAAAGCCTATGGTTCCAGTTATTGGAAAACCCCTTTTAGAAAGGAATATCCAAAGGCTAAAAAGGCATGGTATAAAAGAAATAGTACTTAGTACATGCTATAAACCTTACAAAATTGAAAAATATTTTGGGAATGGGGAGAAATTAGGGATAAAGATAAACTATATCTCAGAGGACATACCTTTAGGGACAGCGGGAGCAATAAAGAATGCAGAAGATTTTTTTGATGACACCTTTATTGTTTTTAATGCAGACATATTAAGCGACATAGATATTTCAGACATGATTAAATGGCATAAAGAAAAGGGTGCTTTTGCTACCATTGCAACAACACAGGTAGAAGACCCATCTGCTTATGGAGTTATTGAATATGATGATAAAGGATTTATTACTGCTTTTAAAGAGAAACCCAAACCTCATGAGACAACTTCAAATCTTATAAATGCAGGTATTTATATATTTGAGCCAGAGTTGTTTAATGAAATACCTTCGGGTAGAACAGTTTCAATTGAAAGAGAAACATATCCTAAGCTGCTTGACCATGGGAAGAAAATAGCAGTGTATAATAAATGTTCCTATTGGTTGGATCTTGGAACGCCTGATAAGTATATAAAGGCTCATAAGGACATACTAAGTGGGGACTTTAAAATGCTAAATCACGATTTTAAAAATAATCCTCAATATATAAGCAGTACGGCTAAAATACATCAAAATGCTAAAATTATAGGACCGGTTTATATTGGAGATAATGTTGAAGTGGGTGCCTATGCTGTAGTTGGTCCTAATACATTCTTAGGTGATAATTCACGTGTAGGTACCAGTTCAAAAATTATCGGAAGTGTACTTTGGGATAATGCAAGTGTAGAAAAAGAAGCTTTAATTGTCAATTCAGTTATAATGTCAAATTGCACAGTTGATATGAATACTGAAGAGTATAATGTAATACTAACAGAAGGTGTTTGCCATCCAATTGCAGTATAGAACCTTGAGATGGGGGATTTTCCCTGTCTCAAATTTTAAAAACATAAAAACATATTTTAATGGGAGGTTTTAATATGGCAGTAAATAGAATAAGAAACGTGGCATTTTTAAGCACATATCCTTCAAGGGAGTGTGGATTAGCAACATTTACACAGGATTTAGCAAGAGCTTTAGATGAGGTGGATCTAATAGATAGCCCTAAGGTTATAGCGATAAGTGATAGTAATGAATATAATTACAGCGACAGAGTAATAATGGAGATTTCACAGCATGACAGAGAAAGTTATATTAAGGCAGCTAAAGAAATAAACAAATCAGATATAGAATTGGTTGTAATAGAGCATGAGTATGGAATATTTGGAGGAACAGCGGGAGAGTATATTTTGGATTTTGCAAAAAATTTAGAAATACCTTTTGTTACAACCCTTCACACAGTGCTTCCAAGTCCAGGTGAAAAGGAAAAAGAAGTATTAAAAGAGCTTGGAAAAATGAGTTCAAAAGTTGTTACCATGGCTAAAAACACAAAGCCTATTTTAAAAGATGTATATGAAATGGATTTATCTAAGGTAGAGGTTATTCACCATGGTGTTCCATACAGAATTTTGGAATCCCGTGAAAAACTAAAAGAAAAACATGGCTTTTCAGATAAAAATGTAATTAGTACTTTTGGACTTTTAAGCCCTGGAAAAGGACTTGAATATGGAATTGAAGCAGTTGCTAAAGTTGTAGAAGAACATAAGGATGTAGTATATCTTATTTTAGGTCAAACACATCCTGCTATTAAAAAGGAATCAGGTGAAGAATACAGGGAAAAGCTTATTGATAAAGTTAACCAACTAGGTATTAAAGAACATGTTATATTTATTGATAAATATCTTTCTAAGGATGAAATTATCCAGTACTTAAGATTGTCAGATATATATATGACGCCATACCTAGGGAAAGATCAGGCAGTAAGCGGTACCCTTGCTTATGCTGTGGGATATGGAAGGGTAATAGTTTCAACCCCCTATAGGTATGCAGAAGAAATGCTCTCAGAGGGGCGTGGACTTTTAGCAGAGTTTAAAAATGCTGATTCTTTAGCTGAAAAATTAAAATATGTTATTGAAAATCCAAAAGAAAAACAAGAAATGGAAAGCAAGACATTGAGTCTTGGCAGAACAATGATGTGGGAAGATATTGCAAAACAATATGTTAAAATGTTCATTGACACAGTTGAAAAAGCAAGATTAAAAGATACCAGGGTAGTATAATAACTTAAAAGAGATAACAAGGCATTACAATAAAAGATAATAAGGTGATACAGTAATGGAAAATACTTTGCCAAATAAAGAAGGAAATAAAGAAATAAATGATCATTATATTTTTCTATTAACAGACGATACAGGTATATTTCAACACTCAAAATATGGGGTGCCAGACCCCAGATACGGGTACACAACAGATGATAATGCCCGTGCCTTGATTATGGCAGTTATGTTGTATGAAAGGTATGGGGATAAGAAATATATTAATTTAATACACAGGTTTTCTTCTTTTATGCTAAATGCCTTAAATGAAAAGGGAAGATTTAAAAACTTTATGAGCTATGACAGAAGGTGGCTTGAAGAAGAGGGGTCAGAGGATAGTTACGGAAGGTCACTATGGGCTTTGGGCTATGCTATTTCCAACCCCCATACCCCTTTAGGAGTAAAAGGGGCTTTGAGGTATATATTTAAAAAAGCCCTGCCCAATATTACTTCTATTAATTATCCAAGGTCTAAAGCTTATTCCATTATAGGAATGGAGTATATGGGAGATGTTTCTTTAAAGAAATATATTTTAAGTTTAGCAGAGGACCTGAAAAATACTTACTATGAAAACAGAAGTGATGATTGGAAATGGTTTGAAGATTCTATAACTTACAGCAACAGTGTATTGCCCTGGTCACTTTTTAAAGCATACAAAGTCACAGGTAACAAGGAGTTTTTAGAAGTTGCAGAAGAAAGTCTTGAGTTTTTGGAAAGTGTAACTTTTAAAGACGGTCTGTTTAAAGCTGTAGGTTGTGACGGATGGTTTGTAAAGGGCAAGGAACCTGCTAAATACGATGAACAGCCTGTTGAAGCCTGCGAAACCGTTTTGACATATTTAGAAGCTTATAGCATTACAGGTAATATTAAATATAAACAGCAGGCAAAGAGGTGTCACAAGTGGTATGAAGGAGCTAACATTAAAGGTATAAGCTTGGTGGATGCTGAAACAGGTGGCTGTTTTGACGGTCTTACAGAAGATGGTTATAACAGAAATAAAGGCTCTGAAAGTCTTATTTCCTATTTAATTTCCTATCTTAGTACTGTAGACATTTAGAAATGTTTGATATAAAATAAAAGAAAAGCCAAGAGTGTGTATAAGTGTTCTAGCTAAAACTAAATGTTTAGTTTTGGCTAGACATTTCACTTTTTAAAAAGAAAAATAATACATATTATCAAGGAACAGGAATGGTATTGTGATAAACAGGAAAATTAGCATAGCAAGATACAGGCAGATAATTGCAGTGCTGACAAAGCACGGCTTTGGTTTGCTGCTGGACCAGCTTGGGATTTTTAAATATTTAAAAATGAAAAAACTAAGTTCAGACGAAGATGCAAAAAGTGATAAGGCCAAGCTTTCCACGGGAGAAAGGCTTCGCTTGTCATTAGAAGAACTTGGGCCTACGTTTATTAAGCTTGGGCAGGTGTTGAGTACAAGGCCTGACATCCTGCCGGCGGATATCGTGGAAGAGCTGAAGAAGCTTCAGGATTCAGTGCCTTCTATTTCCTTTGATGAAGTAAAAAAAGTTATAGAAGGAGAGTTTAAAGAGGAATTAAAAAATATATACAAAGAATTTGAAGAAAAACCTATAGCAGCAGCTTCCATATCCCAGGTACATCGGGCAAGGCTTATTACAGGCCAGGAAGTTGCCGTTAAAGTGCAAAGACCGGAAACAGAAAAAATAATAAAACAGGATATAAATATTCTAAAAGACCTGGCGAGCTTTGTGGACAACCACACCAAGTACGGCAAAACATACAGCTTCAAAGAAACGGTTTTAGAGCTGGAAGGTGTAATTAAAAATGAATTGGATTTTACCAAAGAAGCAGAAAATTTAGACAAGTTTAAAGAGAATTTTGCTAAGGATGAAGGTATTATTGTACCAAATGTAAAGTGGGTTTACACCACAAAACGCGTTCTTACCATGGAGTATGTGGAAGGCATTAAAATAGATGACCATGAGAAACTTGACAAAGCCGGTTTAGACAGGAATGAAATTGCAGAAAGGCTTGCAACTTCTGTTTGTAACCAGATATTAAGGGATGGTTTTTTTCATGCAGACCCACATCCGGGGAATATACGGATTTTGCCTGATGGTACGATAGTTTTCTTAGATTTAGGGATGGTTGGTACTTTAAGTGAGTCCAGAAAAAATATGATTTTAAAATTTTTCATAGGGGTTACCTCCAGAAACAGCAAATTGGTTGTGAAGTCAATAGTTGATTTGGGGGCAATGCAAAATAAAAGTAATTTAAAAAAGTTTGAAAAAGATGTGGATGAAATTATAGATAAATACCTGACAATGCCTTTGAAAGAAATAAAAATTGATGAAGCGGTATATGAAATTTTTAATATAGCACATTCAAACCAAATAAGAATTCCAAGGGAATTTGCACTTTTGGCCAAAACATTGGGAACGCTTCAGGGTGTACTGGAAAAGCTGTCTCCCAATACAAATCCGGCTGTAATTATAAAGCCGGTTGCTAAAAGGCTTATTTATAAATCTTTTACTTTAGAGAGAATAAGTAGGGATATAAGAAAGAATTTGTGGAACTACAGGGAGCTGCTGTCTGAGCTTCCCTCTGCAATGCTGAATTTTTTAATGAAGATGGAAAATGAAAATTTTGCTTTTCAGCTGGAGATTAAGGAAATAGGGGAAATACAAAAAAGATTTGAAAGAGCATTAAACAGGATGTCCTTTAGTTTAATTTTGCTTTCTGTGAGCATCATTATCGCCGGGATTATTATAGGTTCAAGTTTAAGTGCTGCAGCAGGGGCAGGAACTGAGACGTCCTTTTTAAATGTTGTAATATTAAGAGTGAGTCTGGTGGTGGCATCATTTATAGTTATTATAATGGCGGTTTCAATGTTAAGATCAAAAAAACCGTAAAATTTTATAATCAAGACTTGACACTAATACCTGGAAATGATATATCCAGATATTATTAAGTGGAAAGAAAAATAATTTTACGGAAAATTAATATGGAATGCAGGTGTATTATAACAAAGAACATGTAATAAAAATAATTTTGAATTTTATAGGGGGAGAGGGGAATGAATTTTATGAAAAAATATACCTATGTATTGTTACTATTTTCTATGTTGCTTGTATTTGTTTTGGTACATAGTGGCTGCAGCAATGGAGATAAGTCTTCGCCAACATATGAACCAACAGAAAATGTGGAACCTAATAGTTTGAAATCGGATTATGCAACGCAGGAACCTGAAAAATTAGAAAGCGCAGCACCGGATTATGCAATGCAGGAACCTGAAAAATCAGAAAGCGAAACATCGGAACATACAGAAGAAGTTTTAGAGATTGCCGGAACAAAATTTTCAGCTGATGAGGCAGAAGCCTGGTTAAATAATAGATTTGAAGAAGACTATAAAATATTATATCTGCCGGGTAATAATAAATGGGAAGAAAATGTTTTACATTATGCTTTTTTGCTGGATTATTCAGATTGGGTATCTTACTCTGTTGGAGAGCCTGTCGTATATGTTTGGGTAAACTCAGTTACCGGGGAAATAACCAGTATTGAGGAGAAGGAGTTATACGCCAATATACCTGATCTTATGTTTCCTGTCCCAATGTTAAATGGCGAGGTTATTCCTTATGACTACTTCACGCTTCCTGGCTATGCCTGGACAGGAGGATATAGATTTTTGGACAGAAGTGTTTTGGAAATATACAAAAATCAGCTTAGGGAAGCAGGCTTTGTTGAGCATGGGGAGGTTATGTCGGCGGATTCTTTATGGACATATGAAAGGGATACTGACGGGGCTACTCTTATGGTAGAGATTTTTTACGGAGAAGAAGGGAGTTTTAGTATATGTATGTCTGTTAATCACATAGACAGATAAAATCAGTCTTTTCATATTAATTATAAGTAATAATGTAAATGCATAGCAGGACAAATGTGCCGGTAAAGTATGTGGAATAAGGATTTAAAAGTGAGATTTAAATAAACAATGCAATTCATCCTAAAAATCGTGCAGTTTGTCAGAAATTATTAAATATAAAAATAATGTTTAATATAATAAGTATGTAATGAAGTAATAAAATTGATTTTATATAAGGGGGAGTAATTATGTCATATATGCCTGTTGATCTTAATTCATTAAAAGATATTGAAAAAAAGTTAGTTCTCTTTCAAAAAGTCTTGAAAAGATAAAAAGCAGTCTTTCTTCCACAAGAAATAATATAGATTCTGTAGTCCGCAATAGAAGCGGGATAGATAGCAGCATATCAAGCCTTATCAGAGAGGTCGGCGAAAGAGAGCTGATAATGGCTAATGTAAAAAGAGATGATAAAGGTATACCAATATTAAACGGTAAATTAAGTTATAATCCGCCTAAAAACTAAAATATATTAAATAAGGAGAGTGTAAAAATAATGTCTAAAAAACTATATTTCATTATACCAATACTAATCGCATTATTATGTGGATGTGGTAAAAACATAGAAGTAGAAAACAGAGAACAGGATAATTATAATAACCATGAAATTGAAGAAGTTATTATAGAGAATGTAGAGGAAGAAATACCAAGTCAAGAAATATCAAACAGCAATGAATCAGGCAATAATTACGGCAACTTGGCAAATGGTGGATATGCAGCGTATAATGACGGGTACATATACTATGTAAATGGTATTGGTGTTGGAGGAACAAGCGATGGTAAACTGTACAGGGTGAATTCCGACTGGACAGAAACAACCAAAATAGTAGATGATAAAGCACAGAGCATAAATATTGTTGGAGATTGGATATATTATATTAACAAATCTGATAATTATAAATTATACAAAGCTAGAAAAGACGGTACTCAAAAAATGATGCTATCTGAAGAGAGATGTAATAGCATACACGTTAAAGGTGATTGGATATATTATGGTGTCAGTTATTATATAAAGGGAGAATCTATTGGTGAATTATATAAAATGAAGACGGATGGAAGTAACAGGCAAAAAATAAGTGATGATTATGTTATAAATATAATTGTTGAGGACGAATGGATATATTGTAGAACTGAAACATATATTCCTGAAGAAGGAGAATATAAATATTTTCTTCACAAAATAAAAACAGATGGCACTGAAAAAATCAAACTTTCAGATGAAAAAGTATATATATTTACTTTATATGATCAGTGGATTTATTATGTTAACG
>JAAYTS010000204.1 GCA_012517995.1 Clostridium sp. | reverse complement strand
AAATATGTAAAATTTGTTTGGTCAAACTTTAAATCTGAATCTTCTGGTGGTGGCTTAATTTCATTTTCTGTAGATAATATTAGAGCAGAAGCTCCTTCTTTTTTTAATAGTATTATTACTACCACTCCTTCATATATTTCATCTATTCAAAATGCTATTGGATACGATAAACTTATATGGAATCAAACTTTGGGAGCAAAAGCAGCAGGTGATATTAAAATTACAATTCAAGGCTCAACAGATGGTTTAAGTTTTAGCGATATTACTGATTTTGTTGATATGCCTGCCCCTGATGGAAGTGGACAAAAAAATATAGATATTTCTTCTATAGATCATACTATTTATCCATATTTAAGAGCTATTTTTTATTTAAACAATGAAAATACTATACTTCATGATTTTGGCTTTTCTTACAAAAACACGCCTCTACCTGTTAAGTTACTGTCGTTTACATCTGAATGCGAAAATGATAAAATAAATTTTGCTTGGTCAACTGCTAGTGAAATAAATTCCGACTGTTTCGAAATTATTGAAACTAAGGATTTTGTTAATTTTAATAGCTTGGCAAAAATTTATGCAGCAGGATTTTCTTCTCAAACTATAATTTATAACTACCAAGCTAAGGCAAATTATGGAAAAACTTATTACCAATTAAAACAATACGATGTTGATGGAAAATGGGAAATTTTATCAACTATTGTTGCCAACTGCGAAGATAATTTTGATAACGAAATATATGTTTATCCAAATCCAAATAATGGAAATGAAATAATTGTTTCATTAAATTCTATTATCGATGATGCTATAATTATGGTATATGATGCAGCAGGCAGATTAGTTAGAAGATTTGAATACAAAGAGTTTGGGAAAGAAAATATTTTGAAATTTAGACCAAAATTAGAACCTGGTATTTATGTTTTAGAATTAAATAATTCAAAAATAAAGTATAAATATTTAAAATTTATTGTGAATTAAACTTATAAATCAATATGTTTGTAGAATTAATAATTTGAAATATCAAAATATTCTAATGTTGAATAAAAAAATGATGGAATTTTAAGTATATGAAAAGAAGATGGGTGTTTAAAAAATATTTGGTTTTGATTTTAGGATTTTTAGCAGTTTCAAATCTTGAAATTAAAGCCCAAGTTGTTTATAATAATGGTTTGGACATTTATGCTAAAGAAGGAGCTTTGTTTTATGTTGACGGAACTGTTCAAAATGAAAATGGAAATATAAATGTAATGGCAAATGCTAGCTTAATAGCTGAATTAGTTATTAAGGAAAATTTTATAAACAATGCAATTGCTGGCGGAAACGGATATTTTAGAGTTTATGGAAATTGGATAAACAATTATATTTTTAATTCTGGTAGCGGAACAGTATTTTTACAAGGTGCAAACCAGTTAATTTCTGGATCAACTTCTACTAATTTCAATAATCTTACACTAGACGGCAGCGGTTTAAAAACACAAACTATAGATCAATATTGTAGCGGTATTTTAGACTTAAAACATTTGGAACTGCAAAACGAAACTTTCACATTTTTTGTAACAAATAACTCTACAAGTGCTATAATTCGTACAACAGGTTTTGTTTCTGCCCTTAATGGAGGTTTTCTTTCTCGAACAACTAACACAAATGGTATTT
>JAAYTS010000203.1 GCA_012517995.1 Clostridium sp. | reverse complement strand
CCAAGTGCCTCACAAGGTTTATAGACATATGAATATTTTATTGTGCCATAAGAAAAATTTTTTGGTAAAAGGCTTTCTTGCAGTTTTCTCGCCATGTAAAGTTCATTTTTAAGTTTTTTGTTTTGGCAGATAATTTTTGAGTGCAGTTCTTTTATAGAAGAGATATCACGAAGGACTTCCACCACTGCCACTACTTTCCCATCATCGTCCTTTATGGGTGAACTCATTACAGAAAAAGTTTTGTTTTGAATTATTTCTTCTTTTACTTGGGTAATACCTTTAAATACAGCTTTTCTTGATGTACAATTTTCGCATGGTTCTTCCCTGCCTAAAACTTTGTAGCATTTCTGACCTATACAAGAATCTTTTAGAGCTTTAGACATTGCCTTATTGACATATATAATATTATCCTCTGTATCAATAACCCTAACCCAGTCCTGCATTCCATTTATAATATATTCGATAAATTTTTCATAACTTATATTTTTAAAATTATTTGTGTTTTTCATTTATATTAACCTCTGATTTTATTTGTTATTTTTAAGAGTTAAAAATTAATTTAAGACTTAGATTGCTAAGGGTGAAATTTATGTTTAAGCCAAAGTTTAAAACAATGTTTTGTATATTATAACAAACTTAATTTTTAATATCAATTATTTAAAGACATTGAAAAACCAAAGAATTTAACAGGGTAAAAGTAAAAATAAAGTAATATTATAACTGTATTAGGTAATAATATAATTAGTATCAAGAAATAACTTTAGGGAGAGTATATATGTTATTAAAGCCACTTTATAAACAAGTTTATATTGATATAAATAAAAGCTGTGCTTTTAAAAGGTTTACAGATGTTTGTTATGAAATTATAAGAGGTTCTATAAAAAACGGGTATAAATCTATAGTCTTTGTGTGTATTGGAACAGATAGATCGACGGGAGACAGTTTAGGACCTCTTATCGGATACAAAATAGGGGATTTGAATTTTAAAAACGTTTATATACACGGGAACTTGGAAGAGCCTGTACATGCAAAAAATATAGACAAGGTTATGGACAATATATTGAGAAATTATGAAAAACCTTTTATAATTGCCATTGATGCATGCCTTGGAAAACTGGATCATGTGGGCTTGATAACAGTAGGGGAAGGTTCTATAAAACCGGGTGCCGGTGTAAAAAAAGACCTTGCGCCTGTGGGAGATATGTATATAACGGGAATTGTTAATTTTAGCGGGTTTATGGACTATTTAATTTTGCAAAACACTCGCCTGAGTGTGGTTATGAAAATGGCAGACATGATTTCCATGGGAATCAGGTATGTATTGTGGAAGGCCAATAAGGATCCTGTATTTAGCTCTGTGCTTTTAGTTGATTAATAAAGGAACATTATAAAATTTTATCCATAATATAAAGTAAGTATTTTAAAGGCTTTTGTCAGGAATGGAGCTAAAATATGGATGAGCATATAATTCCTACTTTTATAGTTAACGAATAAAAAAGCCTGTAAAACCATTAACACGAAAGGATTTGCAGGTTTTAATCATCTTTTACAAATTGTGCAATATGGCAATTGAAGGGGGCGGAACAATTACAGAAAGCTTTGAGATGGATTTTGCTGCGGAGAAATTTGACGAAGCCCTTGTAAAAGAAGACGGCTGGGTTGGTTACGCCAACAAAAAATATTAACTATTTACAAAAGAACTCATGTTCTATATAATATATGTAGCGGTTGCTCAGTAATGTGAAATAAAATGAAGATAAACACTGTACTTTTAAGTATCTTAGATATGTTTTGCATTATGTAAGTAGTGAGGTTTATGTAATGGGTGTATATGAAATAAGAGATATAATATATGGTTTTATTACATATGACGATTGGGAGCGAGAAATAATTAATCATCCTGTATTTCAGCGTTTAAGGAGAATAAAACAACTTTCGTTAACTGATATGGTATACCCTGGGGCAAATCACACCAGGTTTGAGCATTCTTTGGGGGTTATGCATCTTGCTACACTTTTTTATGATAATATTATAAAAAAACGGCAGCAGTTTTTGAAGGATGTATTGAATTTTAATGATGCAGGGCTTGAGAGGGATAGAAGGATTATTAGGTTTGCTGCTCTACTACATGATATTGGGCACTCACCTTTTTCGCATGCTGGAGAGGAGCTTATGCCTTTTATTCCTGAAGGCAACACTAAGTACGAGGAAGGGAAAGATAAAAGGTTTTCACATGAAGACTATAGTATTGCAATAATTAAGACTTTTTTTAAGAACATAATTGAAAATCACAAGGCAAATGATAACTTTGGAATAAGAATTGAGGATGTAACAGCCCTTATAGGTGACGAAACTGTTAAACCCAAAAGAAGTCATGTATGGAAGAATATTATATCCAGTCAGCTGGATGCTGATAGGGCAGATTACTTGCTGAGAGATTCATTGCATTTAGGAATAAGATATGGCATATACGATAAAGACCGACTGATTAATACTATGAGCATAGCAACAGACCAGGAAACCTATGGAGCAAATCTGGTAGTTGAAGAAGGCGGATGGCATGTAGCAGAAAGTCTTGTTATAGCAAGATATCAGATGTTTGCTCAAGTCTACTTTCATAAAACAAGGCGGGCATACGACCATCATATTGAAAATGCTTTAAAAGAAATACTTTCTAAGCATGGTGAGAAAACTGGTTTTTTCCCATTGCCTGACAGCATCGACAACCTAAAAAAATATATTGATTATGATGACTGGAAAATGTATGGTTTATTAAAAGAAGGTCTTGGGGGTGAGCATGGAGAAATCATATTGGAAAGAACACATGATAAATGTGTATATCAAACAAGTGAAGTTCCAGATGAATCTGAACTTGATAAATTTAAAGATGTTTGTGATGCTTTTAAAAGTGAAATCAGTTTTGATGATTCTTCAGAAAAATCTTGGTATAAAACAGGAAAAGAGGATATACTAATACTTTGTGATCCCGACGAGAAAGATGAAAGGTTGGAGCCTCTATCGCGAAAGTCCTCAATTGTAAGGACTATGCAGCCGATAAAACAAAAAAGGCTTTACGTTAAAAATGAAGCGAAAAGAGATATTAAGGAGAAGATTGCAAAGTATTTGAAAGGGGAAGGGAAAGAATGAATGTCATAAATGATTTGTGGAATC
This sequence comes from Clostridium sp., assembly GCA_012517995.1. GTDB lineage: Bacteria > Bacillota > Clostridia > Acetivibrionales > Acetivibrionaceae > Herbivorax. Next base: position 1,307 of record JAAYTS010000203.1, on the reverse strand, counting down.
GAGTGGGCTTGATTTCTGATTTTGCAAAAAGACTTGAACTTAAAAAAACGCAATTTGGGAAAACGGCTGTAATGAAATATTTATTTATACTTCAGGAAGTTTTTAAAGTACCGTTAGGATACGAGTTTTCTCTATATACTTATGGTCCCTATTGTAGTGATGTTTTATCAGATTTAGATTATACGGAAGCTATTGATGGAGTTAAGATTTACTCAGTGGGTGCGGGAACAGGTGGATATAGTATTAGGCCATCATACAAAACGGATGAGTACTTAAAAAAATCAAAAGACTTTCTTTCTAAAAATGCAAAAAGTATTGACACTGTAATTGAATTATTTGGAAATATGTCTGCCAGAGACCTGGAACTTAGGTCTACAATTATTTATCTATATAAAAATTATTTGCAAAATAATTGGGAAATTGATAGTGATGAAATAGCATCGGACGTGATGGAATTAAAGCCGTATTTCAGCAAGCAAGAAATATTGAATGCTTATGATCAATTAGACAAAATGTCTATATTTACAAAAATAGAAGGTTGATACGATTAAAGTTTTGTATAATAGAGATTCAAAGTGGTTATTCTTGCCTGAGAAAGTGCGTTAATTTTTACGAACTTTCTATTGACAGATGTAAAGGTGAAGAAAAACATGCAAGAAACATAAGTTTCCGCAATGTTTTTCTTCACCTTTGTCCCTTTTTAATACAGCCAACAACAGATAAAGCTCTTTTGCCGTTAATTTATAAAGGATTAATACTTGTCCAAATCTCCGAAGTCATTTGAAAGATTTATCTGAAAATCATTATTAACGGAATTTCCTTTATTGCTTCTTTTTTCAGATTCTTCCTTAAGCATTTTGATTACTTCAGCATTCAATTGATTTATGGGAAAAGAATTTGCCATTTCTTTTATGTTAAATTTATTTACTGTAGATATAAGATTATTAGCCTGATTTAAGAGTTCTTCACCCGCAGATGCACTTTCTTCGGAGGTTGCGGAATTGTTTTGAGTAACTTGAGAAACCTGGTCTATAGCCTGCTCTATCTGGGCAATTGAAGATGCCTGTTGATTTGACACCGATGCAATTTCATTCATTATATCAGCTGATTTTGTTGTGCTATTGACAATGTTGTCCAAGGCTTTGGCTGTATTGTTTGCTATTTCCGTTCCAACATTTACGTTTTTGATTGTTCCCTCTATTAAAGCTGTTGTCTCTTTTGCAGCATCAGCACTTCTTGAGGCAAGATTTCTGACTTCTTCTGCCACAACAGCAAAGCCTTTGCCGTGGTGACCGGCTCTTGCGGCT
>JAAYTS010000202.1 GCA_012517995.1 Clostridium sp. | reverse complement strand
AGTTATAAAAGAAAATAATTAGCTCAGCATGCAAATTATGCAAAATACTCTCGTTACTAAGAGACCGTTATTTGAAATAGTTGTATAAAAAATGGGATGCCATCTACTTTTCTTTTTCCTACAATAAATTGACGCTATCTTGAGAAAAAATGCATTTGACATAGTGGAAAAAACATGTTAGAATACTTCCAAACAATATATAGTGAAATTGATAGAGGTGCAGTTTTCATTAGTAGGATTTTTGAAAAGTAAGGGCTTTGATGATAGAATTTGAAATGGGAAGCTGCCGAAGAATATACTCACCCTTATAGGTATATTCTGGTTATATGGTTAATAGCTATATAACTGTCATCATATATATGTATTGATGGAGAGCTATCAGTTCAAAGCCAAAGATGTTATTGGAATACCTAATATCTTGAAATTTTGAACTGCTGGTTAAAAACCAGCTTTTTTAATTTATTTTTAATGTAAAGCTTAGGAGGTAATTTAAATGAAGCAGATAAGCTTAGCGGTTGTAGGTGCAACTGGAATGGTTGGTCGGACTATTTTAAAAGTATTAGAAGAAAGAAAACTGCCAATAGAAAAAATATATTTCTTTTCTTCAAAACGTTCAGCAGGTACTAAAATAACCTTTAATGGAGAAGAATACACAGTTGAAGAGCTAACAGAAGAATCCTTTGACAGAGGAATTGATATAGCCTTATTTTCAGCAGGTGGAAGTACAAGTGAAAAGTATGCACCTATTGCTGCATCAAAAGGATGTGTGGTAGTTGATAATAGTAGTTTTTGGAGAATGGACTCTGAAGTTCCTTTAGTTGTTCCAGAGGTGAATGCTGGAGAAATTACACGTCACAAAGGTATTATAGCCAATCCTAATTGTTCTACAATACAGGCAGTTGTGGCTCTAAAGCCTTTAGAGGACAAATATAAAATCAAAAGAATAGTATATTCAACATATCAGGCTGTATCAGGAGCTGGAATGGGTGGATATAAGGACTTAGAAGAAGGACTTAAAGGAAAGGAACCAGAAAAGTTTCCACATCCAATAGCAGGCAACTGTATACCACATATTGATGTATTTCTTCCTGAAGGATACACTAAGGAAGAGAAAAAAATGATTGATGAGACAAAGAAAATTTTAGGCAGGGATGATTTAAAAATTACAGCTACAACTGTAAGAGTACCTGTATTTAACTCACATAGTGAATCTATCAATGTTGAGTTTGAAAAGCCCTTTGAGTTAGAGGAGTTAAAAGAAGTGCTAAAAAATGCTCCTGGAGTGGTTGTTGAAGATGATGTTTCAAATAACATTTATCCAATGCCTTTAAATGCAGCTGATAAAGATGAGGTTTTTGTAGGGAGAATACGTAGAGATGACAGTGTTGAAAGCGGGATAAATTTTTGGGTTGTAGCAGATAATATCAGAAAAGGTGCGGCAACAAACACTGTTCAAATAGCTGAAGAATTAATAAAAATGTGGAGTAAATAGCAAAAAAATTAAAAAGAAATTGAAAAGGGGTGTTTTCATGAGGAAGCCAATATTTACAGGAGCAGGTGTGGCAATTGTAACTCCATTTACTGAAGATGGTGTGAATTTTGAAAAACTAGGAGAACTTATTGAAATTCAAATTAAAGAAGGCACAGATGCACTAATTATTTGCGGAACAACAGGGGAAGCATCAACAATGCCTGATGATGAACATAAAGAAGTTATAAAATTTGCTGTAGATAAAGTAAATAAAAGGATACCTGTTATTGCGGGAACAGGAAGTAACGATACAAAACATGCAATAAGCCTTAGTAAATATGCAGAAGAAGTTGGTGCAGATGCTATACTAAGTGTAACTCCGTATTACAATAAAACTAGCCAAAAAGGACTTTATAGGCACTTTAAAGATATTGCAGAAAGCATTAAAATACCTGTTGTTTTATATAATGTACCAGGAAGAACAAATCTTAATATTGCACCTGGTACAGTAAAAGAACTGTCTGAAATTGATAATATTGTTGCTATTAAAGAGTGTAATATTAATCAAGTTGCAGAGATTATTAATATTTGCAAAGAAGATTTTACTGTTTATTCAGGCAATGATGATTTAACAGTGCCAATGCTGTCTTTAGGTGGAAAAGGTGTTATTTCTGTTATGGCTAATATTATACCTAAAGAAACTCATGATATGGTTAATAATTATCTAGAAGGGAATATAGAAGAAGCTAGAAAGTTGCAGCTAAAATACATTGATTTAATTAAAGCACTATTTATGGATGTAAGTCCTATGCCTTTAAAAGCTGCTATGAACCTTATGGGAATGGATGTAGGAAAATGCCGTTTGCCTTTAGTGGATTTAGAAGAGGAACAACTTGAAAGCTTAAAAAATGTTTTAATAAAATATAATTTGATTTAGTTTTTGTGGAATTTAACTGTTTTTATTAAATTGCACAAAAACAGTATACAAAAGTTAAAGGAAGTGCAGATCAAATGACAAAGATATTACTAAGTGGTTGCAATGGTGCCATGGGTCAGGTTATTACCAAGTTAGCTGAAAAAAAGAAAAATTTAAAAATTGTTGCAGGTTATGATGTGAATACGTCAATTAAAAATACATATCCAGTGTTTAACAATTTGAAAGAATGTAATGTGAATGCTGATGTTATAATTGACTTTTCTCACCCTGCAGCATTTGAAAGTTTACTTGAGTTTGCCAGGGCTAAAAAAATACCATCGGTTTTTGCCACTACCGGACTTGCAAATTCGCAGGTAAATGCACTTAAAGCTGCATCAAAAGATATACCTGTATTTTATGCTGCAAATATGTCAATTGGCGTTAATTTATTGATAAATTTAGTAAAGAAGGCAGCGAAAGTTCTTGAAAAAGATTTTGATATAGAAATTGTTGAAAAACATCATAACTTGAAAATTGACGCTCCAAGTGGTACTGCTTTAGCCATTGCAGATGCTGTAAATTCTGTTTTAGATGAAAAACACAACTATGTTTATGACAGGCATTCAAGCAGAAAAAGAAGAAGCAAAAAGGAGATAGGAATCCATGCCGTAAGGGGTGGAACTATTGTTGGAGAGCATTCGGTTATTTTTGCTGGAAATGACGAAATAATTGAGCTTAACCATATTGCAATGTCAAAAGAAATATTTGCAGAAGGGGCTTTAAATGCAGCTGTGTTTATGCATGGAAAAGGTGCAGGCATGTATGGTATGGATGATTTAATCCAGAGTAAATAGAATCTTCAAATATTGAGGAGGTAATAAAATGGATAAAAAGCCTGTAACAAATATTGATGTCTCTTATAATGTTGCTATGATTACTTTAGGGAATTTGCCAGACGACATAAATCTTATTTCGGAAATATTTGAAGTTTTGTCAGATGAGGGCATTAATATTGATATGGTTAGTAAGCCGGCGCCTTTAAAGGGTACAGTAAGTATGTCATTTACTTTGCCAACAGATGATATGGTAAAAGCAATTACCCTCCTAAATGACTATAAGAAAAAGAAGAAAGGAAATTTTTTAGTAGAGGTTGATGCATATAATTCCAAAATATCTGTATATGGTGAAGAGATGAAGTATACCCCTGGTGTTGCAACAAGGGTGTTTAAAGTATTGGCCAGGGAAAAAATAGACGTAAAAGTAATTACAACATCTGCAGTTGATATATCTTGTCTGATTTTTGAAAGAAATATTGATGATGCAGTAAACTCAATTAAAAAGGAGTTTTCCTTAGAATAAAAAACAGAAACATTTAAGCTAAGGGCAAATAAATTTAAATTTGTTTTAAGATAGTTTTAAAGATAGAGTTTTAAAAGAACAAAAAGAGCTGCTTTGCAATTGGCACAGCTCTTTTTTAATACTCTATTCCTTCCCTTGCAGGTATGCCACATTCAAAAGGATGTTTTATGCTTTTTATTTCACAAACATAATGGGCTATATCCTGCAATTCTTTTGGTGCATTTCTTCCTGTCAAAATAATTTCCATTTTTTCAGGTTTATTTTTCAATAGCTGAATTATACTATTAACATCAATAAAATTATTGCTTAAAACCCCCATAATTTCATCTAAAATCAACAAATCACAGTCACAATTTAAAAGGGTATCTTTTATAAACAAAAAAGCAGTGTTTATTTGAGCTTTTAGCTCTTCTAACTGATTTTGGTTAAGATTCCATACAAAATCTTTGATTTTTTCAAAGCGAAATACTTTAAAATTCGGTTCTAGTTTTTTTAAAGTTGATAATTCTCCTGTATTTTGGCCTTTTAAAAATTGGATCATATATACTTTATTTCCCCTGCCGCAGGTACGTATGCCTTGACCGATAGCAGCTGTTGTTTTTCCTTTTCCATCGCCTGTGTAAATATGTATTAATCCTTTTTTCATATAGTTCCCACGCTTTTCATATAGTATTTTCATAGCATTTTATTTATTGCCTCGTTATATTTTAGCACTAGGATATTAGTTTTTCAAATTAAAAAGTCAATGGTATGTTTTACAATTCTATTACAAAGAAGGTAAAGGATATTTTTTGTCGAAATATATTTAAAGGTATGTTTTTTACAAAAGATAAAGCAGGGGGATTATTATGAAATTAATTAATTTTACCAAGAGTAAACTGGTGAAAAGATTATTTTTGGGTATAATTATAGGTATTATTTTTGGTATCAGTACAATTGTTACATATGCAAATGTACCTGAAAATGTTAGAATAGGACTTTATTTTAATGACTCACAGACTGGTCAGTACACTGCCCTTTCAAGTTTTAGTGTTGATGCAGTAAATGGAATTCAATTGGGTGTTTTTAAAGATAATAAATTCAATTCTTTAATCCCGGAAACTTTCAAAAATACAATTACAATATCAAAAAACATGGGTGAAAATTCAGGGGAAATCTACCATGTTAAAATTTGTGGAGGCTTTAATAGCTATAATAGTTTAATTGATGAACTTGATAAAATAAGAAAAAATGGATTTCATGTCTACCCGGTTTATACTGATGAATGGCAGATATGGGAAGGAGTTTATTGTAGCCTTGAGGAGGCAGAAAACTCAATTGAAGAAGTTTTAAAACTTAAGCTTAGTGGATATGACTATTCTGTGGTAGAGCCTTCTTCAACAAGGGTAGCAGTTTTATCAGAAGATAATAAAGTAATATTTATGTTTGACAGCAAAGAAGGTGTATTTGGAATTTCCCCGGCACCGGAAAACCAGCCTAAAGTATTTAGAATCAATAAAGATAATGAAAAAAGATATAGGGGAAGTCTTGAAGTTAGACGTATTACTGGAAGTGATATGACATTAATAAATGTTTTACCTTTAGAAGAGTACCTTTATGGTGTTGTGCCATATGAGATTCAAGCAAGTTCCCATCCAGAAGCTTTAAAAGCACAAGCAGTGGCTGCAAGAACATATTCTGTAAACAATATGTATAAATATGACAGGCTTAACTTTAATATGTGTGCAACGGTAAATTCTCAAGTTTATAAAGGCTATAATGGTGAGGCAGCATCTACCAATAAAGCTGTTGATGATACAAAGGGACAAATAGTAACTTATAATGAAAAGCCAGCAGCAGTATTTTATTTTAGTTCAAGTGGTGGTAGAACAGAAGATGTTAAAAATGTATGGGGAAGCACTAATTACCCTTATCTTGTAAGTGTGGAAGACAAATATGAGTCTGGTACATCATGGCGTTATCAGTGGGAAGTATCATATACAGCTAAAAAAATAAGTGAAATAATGACAAGTAGAGGTTTTAAACTTGGTAATATACTAGGAATTGATATAACAAAAAGATCTGAAGCAGGAAGAGCTATTGAATTGGTTGTTAGGGGAAGTGAAGGAGAAAGAGTGTATAAAAACGGCAACACCAGAAGTTTTTTAAGTTTAGACAGTCAATGGTTTGACATTACTACAGATGCAGATGTATTAATTAAAACAGGCGAGGATAGCTATGAAAAAACCCAGTTAGCAGGAAAAAAAGTAATGACAAGTTCAGGACTTACAACAATTAGTGGAGATGTAAGTGTTGTAAGTGGGGGAAATAAAAAAACTAAAATACCTGCAGCACCTACAGTTTTTATTTTTACAGGTAGGGGATGGGGGCATGCAGTTGGAATGAGCCAGGAAGGTGCAAAAGGTATGGCTAACAATGGCTACAAATATGACGAGATACTTAACCACTATTTTCCAGGCACTAAAGTAGAAGAGAAATACTAATTTTAACCTTGCAGATGAATAATATTTAATGTATATTATTTTACATATGGAATTTAAATAGAATTTAAAGAAAAATGGTGTTTAAATGAGAGTTAGTGATTTTCATTATGATTTGCCACAAGAGCTTATTGCACAGGAACCATTAAAGGACAGGCACCTGTCAAGACTTCTTGTACTAGACAAGGAAACGGGAAATATTGAGCACAAGGTTTTTAAAGATATAATAAAATATTTAAATAAAGGGGATTGTATTGTTTTAAATGACACAAGAGTGCTTCCAGCAAGATTGTTAGGTGAGAAAGAAGACACAGGTGGCAAAATTGAATTTGTCCTTTTAAAAAAAATAGAGGGAGATATTTGGGAAGTAATTTTAAAGCCAGGAAGAAGAGCAAAACCAAAGGCCAGATTTATTTTTGGAAATGGAGAGCTAAAAGCTGAGGTTTTAGAAATTGTGGAAGAAGGAAACAGGCTTGTAAGGTTTGAATATGAAGGTGTTTTTGAAGAGGTTTTAGATAGAGTAGGAATTGTTCCGCTTCCTCCATATATCACCAAAAAACTTGATGATTCAGAAAGGTATCAGACAGTTTATTCAAGGCATAAAGGTTCTGCTGCAGCTCCAACTGCAGGACTTCACTTTACAAAAGAACTTTTAGATGAAGTAAAGAATAAAGGAATTGAAATTGCCTTTGTAACTCTTCATGTGGGATTGGGGACTTTTAGACCTGTTAAAGTGGAGGATATTAAAGAACATAAAATGCATAGTGAATATTATTGGATAGATGAAGAGGTGTGTGAGAAAATTAACAGAGCTAAAAAAAACGGGAATAGGGTAATTTCCGTTGGCACAACAAGCAGTAGAGTTCTTGAGACTGTCGGGGATGAAAATGGAATGGTAAAACCTCAAAAAGGCTGGACAGATATTTTTATTTATCCAGGTTATAATTTTAAAGTGGTGGATGCATTGATTACAAATTTTCACCTGCCATGTTCTACGCTGCTTATGCTTGTAAGTGCATTAACGGGCAGGGAAAATATGTTGAAAGCTTATAATGAAGCAGTAAAAGAACGTTACAGATTTTTTAGTTTTGGGGATGCTATGTTTATAAAATAGAAAAGTAGGAGAGATATGAGCGTAATAAGATATGAACTTATAAAAAAGTGTAAACATACGGGAGCAAGACTTGGAAGGGTTCATACCCCCCATGGATATTTTGACACTCCCGCATTTATGCCTGTGGGGACTCAGGCAACTGTAAAAGGAATGTCACCAGATGAATTAAAAAGTATAGAAGCCCAGATAATACTTAGCAATACATATCATTTGCATTTAAGACCTGGGGAGGATATTATAAATGAAGCTGGTGGACTTCATGGTTTTATGAATTGGGATAGACCAATTCTTACAGACAGTGGAGGGTTTCAGGTTTTTAGCCTTGGTGACTTTAGAAAAATTGAAGAAGAGGGAGTAACATTTAAATCCCATATAGATGGTTCAAAGAAATTTCTTTCACCAGAGAGTGCAACTAAAATTCAAAATAAATTAGGTGCAGATATTATAATGGCCTTTGATGAGTGCATTCCATATCCTGCGGATTTTGAGTATGCAAAAAAATCTGTAGAGAGGACAACCAGATGGGCAAAAAGATGTATTAAAGCTCATGAAAACCCTGAAAAGCAAGCTCTCTTTGGAATTGTTCAAGGTGGAATGTATAAAGAACTGAGGAAGCAAAGTGCATATGAACTTCTAGAACTTGATTTTCCCGGTTATGCAATTGGGGGATTGAGTGTTGGGGAGCCTGCTGAAGAAATGTATGAAATGCTTGAGTGTACAGTACCCCTTCTTCCAGAGGACAAACCAAGATACCTTATGGGCGTTGGAAGTCCGGATTACTTAATAGAGGGTGCAATAAGAGGCATAGATATGTTTGACTGTGTTCTTCCAACAAGAATAGGGAGAAATGGCACTGTTTTAACAAGTAATGGAAGAGTGATTATAAGAGATGCTTCAAATGCAAGAGAACAATCTCCTATAGACCCTGAATGTGATTGTTATGCTTGCAAAAATTTTAGCAGATCCTACATAAGGCATCTTATAAAAGCAGGGGAAGTTTTGGGTATACGCCTTACCACTTGGCATAATTTAAGATTTTTATTGAATTTAATGAAAAGTGTGCGAGAAGCTATAAAAGAAGATAGACTATTAGATTTTAGAAATGAGTTCTTTGGAAAGTTTGGATATAAATAAGCTTTTATGTGCTTTTAATAAAGAGAAAAAAGCACTGAAATAATATATATAATTAGGAGGAGATTATTATGGGTGGAGACGGTTCAAACAACGTAGGTTCAGGTAACTTACTTGGTGCATTGATTATGCCTTTGTTTTTTATAGTGTTTATGTATTTTATACTTATTAGACCACAAAAGAAAAGGCAGCAGCAACACCAGGAAATGATTAATGCAGTACAAGTAGGTGAGATGATTACAACTTCAGGTGGCATAGTTGGAAAAATAATTAACATTAAAGATGATGAAGTTGTACTTGAAACAAGTGTTGAAAAAACTCAGATAAAAATAAAGAAATGGGCAATAAGCGATGTTGAAAAATTAGAAGAAGCATAATACAAATAAAGGGACTTATCAAAAGTTCCTTTTT
>JAAYTS010000201.1 GCA_012517995.1 Clostridium sp. | reverse complement strand
TGTTGTATACTATTATACATAGAAGATGTCATCCTTTCTGTTAGATTTTTTTTTGTATTAATATCTTAACAGGATGTCATCTTCTTTTCAATTTTATATGGTATTTTATGTCTCATTCCCTACAATAACTTTACGCTAACCTCTAGACGTTAATTTCTTGACGCTTACTCTCAAAGTATGATATAATTACTTGAAAAACTTAAGGAATAATTAGATAATAATTCCATTTATTATTAAGTCAGGTTTATTATTTAGTTGTCCAAAAATATGGAGGCGAAAAAAATGGGGAAAAAAACTAACTCTTACATCAAAGTTTTACTACTGATTTACATCTTTATGTCAATCTCATCATTTGGCATTTTAGCTTTTGCAAATGAACAGGAAGAATTAGATTATTTTGTTTATAAAGCTTATGAAGCTTTAGACGAAAAAAACTATGATTCGGCCATTGACTTTTGCAACAAAGCAATTGAAATTTCCAAAGAACCATTTCTATATGTTTTAAAATCTCAAATATTTAATGAAAAGGGAAATTATGATAAAGCTATAGAAGTGTTGGATGAAACTATAAAGCTTTGGCCTGAATACTCATCGGCATACATATATAAGATTATTATTCTTGTAAATCTCAATAAATATAATGAACTTATAAATTTTTTAGATGATGCAATCTCTAAAACCCCAAACCTGACGTTTTTATACAAACAAAAAGCATCAGTTTTGGCTACTATGGAAAAAATTGACGAAGCCATTGAATGCTGTAAACTTGGTGTTAAAAATAACCCGGATAGTTTAACCCTCTATAATGATTTGACTAGTTATATGTTTTTAGGAGGTAAAAATACAGAGGAAATTCTTGGTTATCTTAATAAGATGATTGAAATAAATCCATATAATGAAATTGCCCTGTACAACTCTTCCTGTATCTATTCTGTGAATAATAATTCGGATAGTTCTCTTAAAAATCTTAGAACACTTGTTGAAATATCACCAAAATTTAAAACTTATGTCATGGAAGATCCGGATTTTGAAAATATAAGTCATTTAGAAAGTTTTAAAGCTCTAACAGGCGTTGGCATATACGTGGATGGTGAATTTTTAGAGTTTGATGTTGCCCCTGTCATTGAGGAGGGAAGGGTTTTAATACCTCTAAGGGCGGTATTTGAATCATTAGGGGCATCGGTAGAATGGGTTTCCTCCACTAAAACCGTAATAGGTCAATTGGATGGAATTACACTTTCATTGCAAATTGGTTCGAAAAAGGCTATTGTAAATGGAACTGAATATACCCTGGATGTACCAGGAAAAATAGTGAACGGAAGAACCCTTGTTCCACTAAGGTTTGTGTCAGAATCTTTTGGTGCTGATGTAAAATGGGATGGAAACACCAAAACCGTGTATGTTACATCAAAAGATGAAGATACAGGCAATACAGATCTTTCAAAAGATGTTATATTTGACAGGCTAAATTCTTCCCTTGACCTGATTTATGTAGATGGTATGTTTCCTCAGCCCCACGATCTGGGTGCGAAAGAAGGGAAAATAACTCTTGTTGCCAAAACTGAAGAAGATTTAAACCTTTTTAAATCCTTAAATAAAAAAGATAAAACTGATTATCTTAATACAACTGTTCAAGAAAATTACGGACTGGTTTTAGGCTGCGAAACCGTTGAAGTATCTTTAGTCTTCAATGATAAAATATATTACAGGCTTTACACAGGCTATGACGCCCATTCAGATGAATTAGAATTGGAAACTTTTAAACGGGGGCTCCTTTCTAACATCATTAAACAGGACAGTGATAATTTATCTTACAGTTATTATTATAGTAATTAAAAATTATATAGGTTACAGTTAATTAGAAATCATTAAATTAAAGGCTGTAAGTAAATTTGTTAATTTACATAGTTTTATTTACAGCCTTTTTATATGTTTTTAATATTTTTAGGTAAAATTATAAAAAAAAATTATAAAAAAATATTTCATTAGATATTTTTTCTGTTATACTGTTAATGATAACAGAAAAAAAGAAATTTAAGTAAGGGGATATGATTATGAAGAGAAAAAACATACTTATTATCGGTGCAGCCGGTCGTGATTTTCATAATTTCAACATGTACTATCGCGACAATGAGCTTTATAATGTTGTAGCTTTTACAGCAGCACAAATACCAGATATTGATGATAGAAAGTATCCTGCAGAATTAGCAGGCAGCTTATATCCAGATGGAATACCAATTTATTCACAAGATAAATTGGCAGAATTAATTAAAGAACTAAATGTAGATGAATGCGTTTTTGCCTATAGTGATGTAAGCTATCAAAACTTAATGAATGTATCAGCTATTGTCAACTCTGCAGGAGCAGACTTTACCCTTCTTGGACCTAAAAGTACTGCATTAAAAAGTACAAAACCAGTAATATCAGTTTGCGCTGTCCGTACAGGTTCAGGAAAAAGTCAGACTTCCAGAAAAATAATTGAACTATTAATGGAAAACAATCTTAAAGTTGTGGCTGTAAGACATCCTATGCCTTATGGTGATTTGGTAGCACAAAGAGTACAGCGGTTTGCTACAGTAGAAGATCTAAAAAAACACAAATGCACCATTGAAGAAATGGAAGAATATGAACCCCATGTAGAACGTGGAAACATCATATACGCTGGTGTTGATTATGAAGCTATTCTCCGCAGTGCAGAAAACGATCCAGACGGCTGTGATGTAATCTTATGGGATGGTGGCAATAACGATTTTTCATTTTACCAGGCTGACTTAACTGTTACAATAGTGGACCCACATCGTCCTGGTCATGAACTTAATTATTATCCAGGAGAAGTTTGCTTAAGAATGGCAGATGTAGCAGTTATAAATAAGATAGACAGTGCCAGCAAAGAAGGTATAGATACAGTAAAAGCAAATATTAAAAAAGTTAATCCTAAAGCTCAAATTATTATGGCTGATTCAAAAATAACAGTAGACAATCCAGATATAATTAAAGGTAAGAGAGTTTTAGTTGTAGAAGATGGACCAACATTAACTCATGGTGAAATGAAGATAGGTGCTGGAACAGTTGCAGCTGAAAGAATTGGTGCGGCTGAAATGGTAGACCCTCGTCCCTACACTGTTGGAAAACTTAAAGATACCTTTAGTATTTATCCAAATATCGGTAAACTTTTGCCTGCCATGGGTTATGGTGAGCAACAACTAAAGGATCTTGAAGAAACAATAAACAAAACTGATTGCGATGCAGTTATTATAGGTACTCCTATAGACTTAACCAGAGTCATTAATATCAACAAACCATGTACCCGTGTACATTATGAGTTAGATGAGGTTTCCAGCCCAAATCTTTGTGATATTATAGGAAAGTTTATTAAAGACCACAACTTAGACAGGAAATAATTGACATATTGTTATTGGAAATAAATATAAAAGTGAGGCTGTAAAAAATTTTAAGCAGGCATGTTAATGCCTGCTTTTTGTTTGGGTTTATACACTAATTTAAACTTTTCCATTTCCCCCTTAATGTCCTTTGATTTTTCCTTTTCCTTTACACTTATCTTTTCTTCTGCCTCTTTATCTTCTTTTTTATCTTTTTTCTTTAGTCCAACCTTTTCTTCTTCTACTTCTTTATCTTCTTCTTTATCTTCTTCCTTTAGTCCAACCTTTTCTTCTTCTACTTCTTTATCTTCTTCTTTATCCTTTTCCTTTACACTTATCTTTTCTTCTTCTACTTCTTTATCTTCTTCTTTATCCTTTTCCTTTACACTTATTTTTTCTTCTACTTCTTTATCTTCTTCTTTATCCTTTTCTTTTGGACTAACCTTTTCTTCTTCTACTTCTTTATCTTTTTCTTTTGGACCAATCTTTTCTTCTTCTACTTCTTTATCTTCTCCTTTGTCCTTTTCCTTTGGACCTATCTTTTCTTCTTTATCTTCTCCTTTATCCTTTTCCTTTCGACCTATCTTTTCTTCTTCTTTATCTTCCCCTTTGTCCTTTTCCTTTGGACTAGCCTTTTCTTCTTCTTTATCTTTTACATTGTCCTTTTCCTTTGGACCTATCTTTTCTTCTTTATCTTCTCCTTTGTCTTTTTCCTTTGGTTTTGGTGTTGGCGTTGGCTTTTCTTTAACTTTATCCTTTTCTTCTAAATCTAATTTTTCTTTATGTTTGTCCTTTGGTTCAACCACAGGCTTTGGATCCTTTTCCTCTTTCGGAAGTAATTTATCTTTTGGATGTTCTTTCTTTTCATGTTTTGGAACATGTTTTTTAACCTTTTTCACATCATGCACAACACCCACATCATCAATTTTTACCTTTTCCAAGGTTTCCCCAATATTTTTTGTTTTTATCTCTTCAATATCAAGGTTAACCTTCTGCTCTTTAGCTTTCTCATAAATAATAGTTCTGCCTATAGATGTTTTATTTGTATCTGCTAATTTTTTATAATCATAAGAAACTCCCACTACTTTTGACTGTACATCTTCACTAATACTGTCTTCAACAGCATTTTTGCAAATATCTATCAACTTTTTAAATTCCCGAGACTCATTTTTAACTTCAGGACCTAATTTCTTTTTTACCTCTTTTAAGCATGCTGATATCAACACAGTTGACTTGTTTAAATTAAATTTTCCAATTACTTCTTTTATTGCAACATCAATATGTTTATTTTTTAAATCTAATTCTTTTAATAATTCACTTGAATCATCATTAAAATAATTAACCTTGCGTACCTTGTTGTTTTTATCTAATTCAAATTCTATACTTGTATCAGAATCTATTGTAACATAAGCATGTACCCCATAACTATTAAATGTATTGAAAAAAATAAACATAATCATAAATACTGCAGCAAGTCCTGCAACTATTCCAGAAGCATAATTAATTTTATTCTTTTTATGCACAATTTCATTTTTGTTAAAGGAAATTTCCATACCCATATACATCCCCGGCTGTTTCCTTATAGAAACAATCCTGCAATCATTGGTCATTATAATGGCCAAATTATCTTTAATTTTTAAAATAGTTCCCTTTTGTTTAATTTTTAAAATATTCCCCTTTTGATTTGACATAATATTTCACCGTCCTATTGTATCATATATGTATTTTTTTAACACTTCAAGATCGCTTTTAAGTACAAAAACCATAGCGATAATGAATTTTCTATTTCTTTCAAGAGTTCTACGGCATAAATTAACACGCTCAGTCAACTCTTTGTACGGAAGACTTTTTTTTCGTATAAATATTTCATATAACGACTTATCTTCTATAATAATATTCGCTATATTAAGGCAGGAATATATAGTGTCACGATGTTTTGGCGAACATTCAATTAAATCCTCAATTGTTATTTTGTATTCACACATTTTTAGCTCTAAATCCTTAATTTCTTCTTTAAAATCAAAATCACTGCTATAATCTGAACCTTCATCATATAAGTACTTTTCTTCGAAGTTATTAGAGTCATGGTCATTAAAATATGAAAACGGTACAGTAACATTGTTTTTTTTTGTGCTTCTTAAATAATCTATAAGCCGTCTTCTTATTACCTGTTTTGAAAAACTAACAAACTTGGTTTTTTTGTTTAAATCATAGGCCTCAATAGCTTCGTTAAATGCAATTAAAGCAATACTATATTCATCACATTGAGCCAAGTTATCTTTTTGACCCACTAATTGGTATACACATTTTAATATAAAAGGTTTAAAGTCATCAATAAATTTATTCCTAAGTACAACATCGCCATCTTTAATTTTTTTTATAATTTCTAAAAAAGAATCTTTCTCGTATCTTAATATATTGTATGGTTTAAAACTTATCAACAAATATTCCCTCCCTATTATAGTACATTCGTGCATTGCTTTTATTTTGATTCGGTTGAACTAATTATAACACTTCATTATATCGGATAGGCTATACCAAATTTTTAAAAAAAAATTTAATCCTCCGAACAAAAAAAATCCCCATTACCGAAAAGCTTGGATGAAAGGAATTTTTATAGCTGCAATTTTAATTGTGAATATAAGCCATGTAAATTTAACAGGTGTTTTAATAACAAGGTTAATATTTATATGGTTTATAAAATAAAAAAATATAAGAAAAGGAGAATGTGAAATGAAAAAAGTTGTAGGGTTTTTAGTGACAGGAGCATTAGTATTTTCTGTTTCCGCAGGTATCTTCCTAAACAGTACTTTTGCTTCAAAGGATGTTCAAAACAAATCAATAGGTGAAATCATTCACCCTAAGTATGTTGAATCTCTTGTAGAAAAAAGAGAAGTAGCAGAGATTAAAGCAGCATACGAGGCAGAAATTGCCGAATTAGAAGAAAGTCTTAAAGCTGTGCGTGAAGGAATAAAAAATATAAGAAAGGTAAAACCAGTTGATGAAGAGGCTATTTCACTGCTTAAAGAAGAGGAAAAAGCTCTTCATGATGAGCTAAAAGCTAAAAGGGATGAACTACATAAAGTAATTGAAAAAGTAAAATTAGTTGTTAAATACGGCGAAGAAGCTGCTAATAAAATTGAAGCTTTAGAAGTTGAATTTAAAGAAGAAGAAAGTGCTGTTAAAGAAAGTATCGAAGCTATAAAAGCACAGATTCGTGAATTAAAAGATGCTGAATCCGTTGACGAAGAAGCAATTGCAGAACTTAAAGAAGAAGAAAAAGCTCTTCATGATGAGCTAAAAGCTAAAAGAGATGCAGTAAATAAGTCAATTGAAAGAATTAAACAAGTTGCAAAATATGGCGAAGAAGCTGTTAATGAAATTGAAGCTTTAAAAGCTGACCTTAAAGAAGAAGAAAGTGCTGTTAAAGAAAGTATCGAAGCTATAAAAGCACAGATTCGTGAATTAGAAGCTGCTGAATCCGTTGACGAAGAAGCAATTGCAGAACTTAAAGAAGAAGAAAAAGCTCTTCATGATGGATTAAAAGAAAAAAGAGATGCTATACATAAATCAATTGAAAGAATTAAATTAGTTGCAGAGTATGGCGAAGAAGCTGCTGATGAAATTGAAGCTTTAAAAGCTGAATTTAAAGAAGAAGAAAGTGCTATTAAAGAAAATATTGAAGCTATAAAAGCAGAAATTCGTGAATTAAAAGATGCTGAATCTGTTGATGAAGAAGCAATTGCAGAGCTTAAAGAAGATGAAAAAGCTCTTCACGATGAGCTAAAAGCTAAAAGAGATGCAGTAAATAAGTCAATTGAAAGAATTAAATTAGTTGCAAAATATGGTGAAGATGTTATAGAACAAATCGAGAAAGAACAAGCAGCATTTAGTGAAAAAATTGCTGAATTAGAAGAAGAGAAAGAACAAGTAAAAGAAGAATTAAAAGCATTAAGAGAAGTTAAACCAGTTGATAAAGATGCTGAAAAAGAATTAAAAGAGCAGGAAAAAAGTTTAAATGACCAAATTAAAGCTGAGAAAGATGCATTAATGGCTATAATAGACGATATCATTTATGCTGCAATAACTAAATAATTTAAATATTAAACCTCTAAAAACCTCAAAAAAATACTCTTTCTTTGAAATATTTCAAAGAAAGAGTATTTTTAGATTATTCATTGGCTTTTATTTAATAAAACCCAGTATGATAATAGAAAATACATCAATTATTTTATAAAAAAAATCATAGAACTTTATATATAAAATAGATAACATTAAAGTATAAATGTACATTAAATTAAATATACATGGCGAATAATATAATAAAATTTACTAAGGGGGTAAAAAAGTGAAAAAATACAAAATTAAAAAATCTATATTTTTGTTGGTCAGTGTTCTGCTTCTTACAGCTTTTTATTTGCCAGGTGCAGCACTTGCCAATACAGAAAAAAATGATATCAAGTACATAACTTTAGGAGACAGCATTTTTTATGGTGACTTAAACGGTGATGGAAAAATCGACACAAGGGATTATGTACTGTTACAAAGATATGCCCTTGGCGTCATTGAGGAATTTCCAATAGGAAATACCCAGGCTGCAGACTTAAATGGTGATGAAAAAATAAACTCATTAGACGCTACACTTATGGGAAGGTATATATTAGGTATTATAGACCAATTCCCTGTTTCAACTAATGCTATCTACGCTTCTATTGATACTAGTATAAAACATCAGACAATGGAAGGCTTTGGAGCATCCATCGCATATTATCAAAATTGGCTTATAGATCATCCTAATAAAGCAGAAATATACGATGCTATATTTAATGAACTTGGACTAAGCATACTACGCCTGAATAACTGGTATATTACATATGAAAATGAATCTTCATTTGATGACCATGCAAAAGAAATTGTTGCAGAAGCAAAAAAATCCGTGGGTGAAGATTTAAAAATAATGATGTCTTCTTGGACCCCTCCTGCTTATTTAAAATCAAATAACTCTAGTGGAGGCGGAACTCTAAAAAAAGAAAACGGTGAATTTGTATATGATAAATTTGCTGACTACTGGTACGATTCATTGAAAGAATATGAAAATATTGGTGTAGTTCCTGATTATATCAGTATACAAAATGAGCCTGATATGGAAACCGAATATGAGTCCTGTGTTTTTGACAAGAATGAAAATGGAAACAATGCTGTTTATGCAAAAGCACTTGAGGCTGTTTATAATAAGCTTAACAGCAGCATGGATAATCCGCCTAAAATATTAGGTCCTGAAGTTCTTGGCATTGGATATAACAATTTTGATGGTTATATGAGTTTAATAAATACCGATTATTTAGACGGATTGGCTTTTCACTTATACCATGGCGGAGATGAAAATCAACCTGATTCATTTAATAATGAATTACTAAAAATTAAAAACAAATACCCTAATATACCTAAATACCAGACAGAATTTTACCGTGGCGATGCATTTAATACTGCATGGATTATTCACAACTGTCTTGTAAACGGAGATGTGTCCATGTATTTATACTGGGATCTTATATGGGGAGAAAGTGGAGGCCTTGTAACAATAGAGTTCCCTTGGGATAGCAACCAGTGGACAACACCTAATGGGTACATTTTAGATGATAAATACTATGTTTTAAAACAATATGCAAAGTTTATAAAACCTGGATATACTCGTGTTGACGCATCAGTAAATTCAGATGATATAAAAATATCCGCATATATTTCACCAGATAATCAGTCAATATCTGTTGTTTTATTAAATACATCATCTTCTTCTGAAACTGTAGCATTAGACTTTAATGGCTTTACAGCATCAAATTCTGAAATATACAGAACAAGTGAAGATGAAAAAGCAGAATTTATTGGAAGCTTAAGTGGCGGAAATACCGTTCTTCTTCCTGCTAAATCAATAACAACTGTAATTTTAAAATAGAAAACGGGATCCCCCCCTATTTACGCCGCCTTTTTAAAAAAGGTGGCGTAATTTTTCCCCATTTTCTAGTATTAAACTCTATCCTAGTGATAAAGCAAATTATATGATATACTATAAATAAAAAAACACATATTTAATCTAAATTTAAATTAAATCCGTTATAAAAGGAATGGTTGTTTATGACAAGTGAAGAAATTGCAAAAATAGTTGGAGTGTCTAGAAGTACAGTATCCCGTGTAATTAATAATTATCCTGATATACCTGCTGCAACAAGAGAAAAAGTTTTAAAAGCAATAAAAGAATATAATTATTATCCAAATGCTTCAGCCAGAAGGTTAGCAGGCAGTAAAAATTCCACACTAGGTATTTTTATAGTCGATATTAAGGACCATGAAGAACCACACCATGTTATACAAAATGATGAAGCTCTATTGTATGACAATACCTTTTTTGCGCCATTTACCAATGCATTTATTGATCAGGCTAATAAAATGCACTATTATGTTTTGGTATCCACTATTTTCTCTTCTAGTGAATTGTGGAAAATCCAAAGTGCTTTCTGTGAAAAAAGAATTGATGCTGGAGTAATTATCGGCAGTGGAAAAGAAGATTATAAAAAAATACTTAAGCTAATGAAAGAGGAATTTATTTTAGCTGCAGTAGATATTGAAATAGACAGCTTTAGTGAAGACAAGGCTATATACGTAAATACAAATAATTTTCAAACAGCTTATGATATAGCAAAGTATTTTATTGAGCTTGGACACAGAGATATTGGTATAGTGACAGGAGATTTAGAAAAACTATCAGGCAAAACCAGGTTTGAAGGTTTTAAACAAGCTTTAAAAGATCACAATATAAACTTGCCAGATTGCTTTATTGGATATGGTGATTTTACAGAACCTAGCGGATACCAAGCTATGAAAAGCATCTTACAATCTCCTAAACTTCCAACAGCAGTGTTTGTGTGCAACGATACCATGGCAATAGGGGCATATAAAGCTATTAGAGAATCAAATTTAAAAATTCCCCAAGACATCTCAATAGTTGGTTTTGATAATATCAAAATATCAGAATATATGTCTCCCCCACTTACTACTGTCAGCGTATCTTTGTCCGAAATTGCAAAAGCTGTTACAAAACTACTTATACAGTCAGTTGAAAAAGGTTATTTAGTACCTATAGAAAAAATAATTCATGGAAAAATAATAAAAAGAGAATCTTGTAAAAGTATATCTGATTAAATTCTTTGAATTTTTACCTATAAAAAAATCCAGCCACCTATTTATTAATTTAGTTGGCTGGATTTATTTTTAAGGTTTGTAAACATCGAGGGAGATTTCCACAACCTTAATCATATATCGAAATTGTCTATAATTTCTAGAATATATCGGCTCAAAAGCACTGCATCCATTGTGTTAATTTCACCATCATTATTTATATCAGCAATTTGCTTTTGTTGCTGATTAGGAAAGTCTATTTCAAGTATATATCTTCTCAATATTACATAATCATTTGTATTTATTATGCCATCTTCATTTAAATCACCTTTATTAGTAGCTGGCGGTGGTGTTGGAGGCGGTGTTGGCTGTTGTGTTGGAGGCTGTGTTGGCTGATTACCTGGAAAACCATTTGGATAATATCTTACATATTCATATTCAGCCACTAATGGAGTTCTTCCATCATAAGGTGCTAACCAATCGTCAACATTCCTGCCCGGCCATAAATTCATCATTATTTTACCTGGAGTTTGTGGTATGTTTCCATAACCTGTATAAACTTTAACTCCATTTACATAAAAATCAATTGAATTTGGTTTCCAGTCAAAACCGTAGGCATTAAAACTTTGTGATGCATCAAATCCTAAACGGTGTAAATACTCATTGTTACCATTTCCATCTTTCCACCAGTTAAATTGAACCATAGTTGTATCTTTTCCAAGAAACTCAATGTCTATTTCATCCCATGGATCCCCATCCCATGGCCCGGTATATGTAAAAAATGATGACACTATACCTGGATTTTTTGCAGCCTTCATTCTTACTTCAAAATATCCAAAACCAAAATATGTTGTGGTACGATACTCACCACTTTTGTATGGATATTCGTGACTTGGGTCATTATCTTTATCCAAAGTAAGAGTCATTCTGCCGTTACCTACCGCAACCTGGCTAGGTTTCCACATACAATTGAACACATCTCCATTATCCCAGTCAGCTTTTTCCCATATATTTGCATTATGGCTTGAAAAGTCAGATTCAAAATATGTTGTTGTCATTGGTCTGGATGAAAAAACATTTGCTGAAAAAGCAAATATAAATGTGCACAAAAGTACACTTACCAAGATAAAAGAGAAAAAAGACTTTTTAACCATTTCATACCTCCCTAAAAAACATAAATTTAAAAACAATATAGCACATTTAAAAGTACCCAATAAAAATTTAAAACACAATACACAACCTTTTAAAATTCATTACTGCTAACTTTTTTAAATAAATTCTACTTGTTTTGAAAAATGACACGATATGTTAAATTATACCACCCCTATGATAATGCTTTTAATATATCGTTTTTTCAATTAATATATCGGCTTTTCTATAGAAATGTTTTTTAAAAACAATAAATAAAAGTACATTGAATTAATTTATAGCAACAACGATTATTACTAACGCGCGTTAATTTTATTATAAAATACATTGTTTATATTGTCAAGTAGTTAAAAAATTATACTTTTATATAAATTTTTTTGTTTTATAGGTCAACAATTTTATATGTTCTAATTTTAATAAAATTCATAGGGTGTATATCTTTTTTCCATATATACACCCTAAAAAAGGTTTGTGTTTTGTGTATTTATATATGTTTTGTCATCTTTCTAATGTAAAAGAAGCCAAACTTGCACTTCCTTCACCAGTATATGTGAAATACAATGAGTGTATACCGTCTGGAATAGCAATGTTAGCCGAATATTCCTTCCACACATTAGAAAACTCCACTGCTATTTTTCCAAGGGCTTCGCCACTCCAGGAGGTCTTTACTTCAAAATCACCTTTACAATACCCTCTCACTTTAATTTTTACTTTATTTATTCCTTTACAGTCAAAATACTTAAAACCTGCAGTAGCTGAGGCTTTCATATTTGCAATATAGCCAACTTCTTCATCTCCATCTTTTCCATCTTGAGTAATTTTAGGAAATTGTTTATCCATCCAAGCTCCAGTAAAATCTGTATACGCTTCTTCATCCTTACAAAATAAATTACAAGCAATATAAGCAGGATATTCACCTAATCCTTTTAAGGGTCCATTATTTGAACCACATGAAGTCATTTCAACTTGAGGAATTGATCCATCTTCTAAAAATTGTATTTCTTCCATACAAGCTTGTCTGCTAAAATTAGTTCCATTTGTGTGTCTATGATAAAACACATACCATTTGTTATTTATTTCAACAATACTGCCATGGTTATTACCACCATAATACATAGGCTTTTGTGGAGGTTTATAAGAACTAATATGAATATCATTATTGCTTACAATTACCCCTCTGAATTTAAATCCTTTAGTAGGATCTTTGCTGGTAGCATAACATAATTCATGAAAAACTATTGAAGAATATATGAAATAGTAGGTATCTCCTCTTTTTCTAATTGATGGAGCTTCAAAAAACTCATGTCCTTCAAATCCACTACCTTTACTATAGGGTTCGCTTGGTGCAACAATAACTGGTTCTTCAATAATTGTAAGCATATCAGGTCCAAGTACTGTTGCCATAGCTCCAGACCTTGTTCTATCACCTATAGGACAAAAACCAGTATAAAGATAAGTCCTGTCCCCTTCAGTAAGTACTGCCGGGTCAAATTGAGGCTCATCTCCTTCCCTCTCTCCTAAAATGGTCCCATCTTGGTAACGTACATAGCCATGAAACTTGTACCTTCCTGCAGGTGTATCACAAACAGCAACTGAAACTATAGAACGTTTACTATCAACATAATATAAATAGTATCTTCCATCAGGTCCAACCGTCACATCAGGAGCGTATAGACAGCTGTCCCCGTCCTCATTATTTTCCACATCAGTTTTTTTATAAATAACACCTTCATAGCGCCAATCTGAAAGATCATCAACGGGTGCAGACCAACAAACATAGTCATTTAAACAATATGCATATCCATTAAAGCGATCATGAGAACCATAAATATAAACTCTATCATTAAAAACATAAGGTTCTGCATCTGGAATGTATTCCCATGATGGAAGATAAGGATTTACTCCCTGTTTTTTCAACTAAATAGCCTCCTTCTAAATTTAAATTAAATATTATAGTTTGATAATTTGAAGTATATGTCTTGTAATTAAAGTATAGTCCATTGTATCTATTTTTCCATCTTTATTTATATCTGCATTTAATAGTGCATCTCCTGTAAGAGATTGTATTTCAAGAATATGTCTTCTTAATAATGCAGCATCAATTGAGTCAATTTTCCCATCGCCATTTAAATCTCCTAAACTTACTGCATCATCATCATCTTCTTCTCCGTTTTCAAATGTAAACCAGTCAACATTTACAGGTCCTGAAAATACAAGATATAAATCGTTTATTCCTGTAGCTCCATCAATACTACATGTTTGCTCTTCGTACTCACTCCAATCTCCTGTTATTGCCACCTTCAAAGTGCCTATAAGAGTGCCTGTTGGACTATTAAGTCTCAATTCAATATTAGTGGCAAGCTCAGAAGCAACCATTCCTTTAAAAGATATTGCCCCCTTACCAAAGTTTACATTTTTATATACTGTATAATCTCCTCTTTCTATATATCCTATACCATTTGAATCATTTGGAGTCCCAATTATTTCAAGAGTTGAAGAATTATAATTACTATAATCTTCTGCATCAATTCTAGAAAATGCATCTATTTCACTTTCTTCCTCATCTTCTTCATCTTCATCATCATTTCCACTTGGGTCTTTTTCACCTTCTACAAACTGCCAGTAATCAAAATTAAACAAATAATCAGAACCATTTCCTTTAAAAACAAAGAATACATCATGAACACCAGTTACATTATTAACACTGGTTTTTAAAACCTCCCATTTTTGCCAGTCGCCTGTAGAACCTACATTGAGAGTACCAACAAGAGTACCTGTCGGGCTGCCTAAACGTATTTCTATCTTTCCGCCATTTGTTTTAGATGCCACATTTGCTATAAATTCAGTTGCCCCAACTGAACCAAAATCAACATTTCCCACGCCTATCCAGTCATCATTGTTTATATTTGCTACGTTTTGATTATATACTGGTCCACCTGACGCTTGGCAATCCTCAGTTGATATTCCTGCATTCCACCCAATGGTTTCTGCTTCATTTCTCTTGTAAGGGTCAAGATTTACAAGCTGTGCAACACCTTTAAAATTTCCTTGTACTTGTCTAATTGTCCCATCTGCATTCATTTCCATCTTATTTATATTTGGAGAGCGATAGCCTCTTCCTGCCCCTGTCTCTGCCAAGCTTACAGTTTGAGAATGATATGCCACATACCACTCATCTCTAAATTTAAATGTGGTATGATGATTATTTCCTCCTACTCCAAAAAACACAGCAGGATTTCTTAAAAAAGTCCCTTTATAAGTAAATGGTCCCATAGGATTATCACTTACCATATAGGCAATTTCACCTTTTGGATACTCTGGTGGATGTGTTCCTGCAAAATTAATACAATAGGAGTAATAATATTTACCATTATGTTTATGTATTTCTGCAGCTTCAAAAAAGTAGGGTGCATCTATCCTTACAGCACTACCCACTGTACTAATCATATCGTCACCTAATTTAATAACTCTACCTGTCCCAGGATTTGCGATAGATGCCGGATTGGTATCGTCTGGTATACCTCCTCCACAGTAAAGGTATCCGCTTCCATCATCATCTACCAACACGGCAGGGTCAAAAAGCCATGTAACTCCAGACATTCCAGGAGTATTATGATCCACCAAAGGTTTTCCTAAAGGATCTTTCCATGGACCTATTGGGCTGTCTGCTGTAAGCACTCCAATACCAGCCCCTGTATTTGCAAAGTATAAGAAAAATTTAGGCTTGCCATTAATTATTTTGTATGTTGCCGATGGTGCCCATGAACCCCATGCCCATTTTGCAATTCCCTTTCCACCGTTTAAACCATTAGCACCTGCTACTGGAATTGCACCATGATCCGTCCAGTTTACCAAATCGGCAGAAGATATGACATGTATTTTATTGAGGTTACTGAATGAATTTTCAACAATTCTTCCATTACTGTATTCATAAGCATCGCTGGACATATAAATATATACTCTTCCGTCATAAACTATCGCATAAGGATCTGCTCCTAGTTTGTGATCTATCAATGGATTGGAGTTTCCTATCTCTTTTGCTGTCGGACTATTTACACCATAAGAAGTTACTGTAAGTAGACTACTAAAGAGTAACACCACAAATGTCGTTAAAATAATAAAAAACATTTTCTTTTTCATAAAAACTCCCTCCTCCAACAAACTAATATTTAATTTAAACTGCAAATTATTAAATTATTCTTTTTTTGCAGGTTTAAATATTTCCTGCAAAAATTTATATAAACAATCCTTCCAAAAAACAAAATCATGTTTCCCTGAATTTAAGTACCATGTGTGGGGAATGTTTTCCTGTACGCAGTATTCATGTACTCCTTCTGAAATATTTAACAATTCATCTTTGTCTCCACAAGAAATCCATAATACTTTTAAATCAGAAAGAATTTTTTCTTTATTAGCAAAAAGAATATGAGGAGGATTAGTATTAGGTGCTGGAGAAAAGGATCCTATATACGCGAAGTGTTCTAAGTATTTTAGTCCAAAATTTAATGCTTGTCCGCCGCCCATAGATTCTCCTGCAATTGCACGGTTATCCCGATGGGTCAGCACAGAATAATTAGATTCTATAAAAGGAATAAGGTTATCAAATAAATCATTTTGAAAATTATCAAATGCTTCCACTTTGTCCTTTGCAAAAACATCCCCTATTGCCCTGTCGTCTTTCATTGCACGACCGTTTGGCATTACTATAATCATAGGTTCTATTTTGTTTTCTGCATATAAATTGTCAAAAATATTTACAACATCTCCACAATTAAGCCATTCAAGATGATCCCCACCTATACCATGGAAAAGGTAGAGAACATTATATTTATTATTGGCAGAATATCCTGGAGGTGTGTAAACCATTGCTTTACGATTAACACCAGTTGTAGATGAGAAATACTCTACTTCCTTACATTCCCCATGTGGAATATCTTTTTTATATTCATCAAATCCTGCTTGTGGTAAATTTGAAACTGATAATGTGGGTAAAACTAACGGTGAAATTATTAAGCTTTTTAAAAATTTATTTAAATTTTTTATAAACACAGAAATTTCTCCCCTTTAAGATTTTGATTTTTTATATTTTTAGACTTTTCATATTAACGATATTTAATACTTATAATATAAGATATATATTTATGATACCAATCTTATACATTAAACTCTATGATTTTTTTTATAATATAATTGATTTTTTTTTTGATAAAATATACAATCAAATGATAAACTTTTTTATATCACGAAAAACTATTGACTTTTCCCTATTGACTTTTCCCCTAGGTAAAGGTATATAGTAAATATTTAGATAGAGATACTTATTATAGAGAAACTTATTTTTTAGAATGGAGATGATGTTTCTTGTTGTCTATTGGTGAGTTTTCTAAAATATGTAGGGTGTCAACAAAAACTCTTCGTTACTACGATGAAATTGGATTAATCAAACCTGATGAAATAAACACCGAAACAGGTTACAGATACTATTCTATTAAGCAACTAAAAAACATGCTATTTATCAATAGGTTAAAATCCTATCATTTTTCCCTTGACGAAATTAGGGAGATAAAGGAAGCCGTGGAATTAGATAAAAGTCAATTTGAAGAAATTCTTTATTCAAAATTCAAACTAAAAAAAATTGAAATGGAAAAAAAATTAAAATCCATTGAATATTCTCTTAATCAGCTTAATAATGACATATCAAACCTGCAAAATAATATACCCATTATGTCATATCTTGATAACATAAAGGTAGAACTTGTTGAAACTGAACCTATGAATATTTTGTATTTACGAAAAACAATGACTAAGGAAGACTTTCTTCAGGGATACGGAAATTATTTTGGTAAACTCTATGAAAGAATTGCTTTAGAACAACTTACCCCCGTGGGAAAACCAATAACTATATACCATAATTCCGAATTTAACCCTGACGGAAATGATTTAGAATTTGCAATACCAATAAAAGAAACTGTAAATGGAACACGGATTTTACCTGGTGGATTATGTGCTAAATCTGTTTTAAAGGGTTGTCTCTCAGAATTATCTTCCTTATATATTAGACTTAGTGAATGGGTGGAGGAAAATGGATATGAGTTGACTAAATCCCCATATGAAGTATATGTGGTTAATCCCTTTCAGGTTAAGTCTTCTGATGACCTGATTACTGAAGTATTTTTTTCTATTAAAAAAAGTAGTATTTTATAACTTTAAATTTTTTTTTGTGTCGAATATTAGTTAAGAGGGCAATATAAAATAAAATTCTATTTATCAATTTGTTCCTTAATTTCTTAACATTTTTACAATATAAAGTATAATAAATTAAAAAGGAGGATTTATAATGTACAAATTCAGAATTCAAATGGGGAGGGTGTTGATTTTAGCACTGTTAATTTCCAGCATCATTATGGTGAATGGAACAGTTTTTCAATCTGTTGCTCAGTCAGCACCAATAAAAATAATGCCAGTGGGAGACTCATGTACTGCTGGTATGGGAGACCCTAGCTATGGCGGATACCGCACCGACTTGTATCAACACTATAAAAATGCTGGACTTAATGTAGAATTTGTTGGTTCACAAACTGGGGGGCCAAGTTCATTACCTCAGAGAAATCACGAAGGGCATTCAGGATGGACAATTCCACAAATATCAAGTAATATTGACAAATGGCTGAATACTTATAACCCTGATGTGGTATTATTGTGGATTGGCGGAAACGATATATTTTTTGGAGGAGGTATAAATACTTCCGGGCTTAGCAGTTTAATAGAC
>JAAYTS010000200.1 GCA_012517995.1 Clostridium sp. | reverse complement strand
GTCGGTTCAGGATTTTGCCTCCAGCTTCCTTCAGATTCCACGTCGCCGTGGACACCCTTGCTCTTGGCTAACGGTTCCTACTACCAAGCCCGTAGTGGACTTTCACCACCAAGTTGTTGCCCATGCTGGGCACACGCAGAATAAACCACCGGCTGAGCCGGCGGTTATGTTTGCAGTATCTTTTTTTATACTAAAAAACTCCAAATGATGGGAAAATTAAAAGTAAGAATATTATAAGTAATATTATGAAGAAAAATTCTCCCCCAAATCCTACTCCTGCAGCTGCAAATCTTGAATCATCCATTTAAAGCACTCCTTTCCATAGATATAGCCCATAAGTATTTTCATGTAATACATATTATTTAAAACTTAGATAAATTGTTACTATAAAATTTAATATTTTTGTTAGTCAATATTAAAAATACAGGTTTTGAAGTGAATTAGATACAGGTATGTGCATTAAAAACCATACAGATATAGTAAAGAGAAGAATGTACAAAATTAGATTTTTACTTATGTATAAAATAATACTATGAAATATTAATTTACTACTATATACATCCTTTGGATTATTTTGATATAATTTAATATGAGGGGAGCTATGATTATTTTTAATATGCTATTATTTTATATTAAAAAGTTGGTTAAAGGAGATGGTGTATAAGATAATGAAAAAGTTTTCATGTGACAGCCTTATGCCAACATCTTTATGGGAACATCATAGGTTTCATATCTTTTTATTTCATTAAAATTTTTATAAAAAAATAAAAATGGGGAGGGAGTGTACACATGAAAAGAAAAACTTTTCATTTATTAGCAATTGCATTTTTAACAATTTCTGCTATTTTACCAAGTTTTCTAATTACAACTTCTGTAAAAGCTAGTGATGACTTGGATTTGCCAGAAAAAGTTGTTTTTGAGGCAACTATAAGGGACTTTACTCATGAACATCCAGATTTTGAAAATGATGCATATATGAATTTTGGACGTGGTGGGGCGACCAAAGGTCTTGTGGCAAAAGAATTAGATGAAGAAATGAAGCCTGTTTTTGCAGGAGTAGAAAGGCAAGTAATTACAAATGCTGAGACATTTAGCCAGTGGTATAGGGATATTGATGGTGTTAATACTCCAATTAAATACCCAATTGAGTTAAAACTAGATTATGGTGAAGATGGAAAGCCTTTATATCGATTTAGCAGTGATGAATTTTTTCCAATTGACGATGGGGAATTTTTAGATGGTCAAAAAACCTTCGGAAACTATATGGGGAAAAGAGTACCAAAATCAGGAAGAACAGGTAGTGGTTCTTATGGAACTGAAAGAGTATACAGAAATTTCCACTTTACAACTGAGATAGAAAGTAAATTTATGTACAAGGGTGGAGAAACTTTTATGTTTAGGGGCGATGATGATGTATGGGTATTTATTGATGGCAAGTTGGTAATTGATATAGGTGGGGTTCATGCAGTGGATGATGAGAAAATATTTTTAGATGATCTGGATATTGGTTTAGAAAAAGGAAAAATATACACTTTTCACTTCTTCCATGCAGAAAGACATACAGAACACTCAAATTTTACAATAGAAACTACCATTGATTTTTATACCGAGCAAGAGCACAAGATGAATCTTTTTGCGAAAAATGAAGATGGAAGCTATAGTAACGAAGCTAGTGGAATGGTAGGAGATATAGTAGAGCTTGAATATATTTTTCCAGAACAAGAAATAGACTTGCCAGAAACGGAAAACCTAGAAGTAACCGGGATTAAATTTAATTTTGAAACTATTCTTCCAAGAGGACTACAAGTAGTTGATTCAGGTGAATTGATAAAATCAGCTGTAGTAGATGAGAGGGGTTATATAAGTGGTACTAAGTTGCGGCAACCTGAATCGGATAAGGATTTTGATTTAGAATATGAAATTGACCCGATTACAGGAAAATACCGAATTAAGGAGTATGTACTAAAAGTAAAAGTGAAATTGATTACACCAGGAGCATATAGACTTAAGCCAGAGGATACAGTTGCCAGCTATTCATTATATTATACTGATGGAGCAATTGTGGGTCTGCATAAAGGTAACTATATTGCAGAAAATAATGTGACGATAAATGTACAGTTTAGAGCAAGAATAGAAGGACCAGATTCCATGTATTTAGGTGAAATTGTGACTTATACTGTAATAACTGACTTAGAAGACGCTACAGATGCAAGTTTTACTTGGAATGTAGATGAAAATTACCTTAAAATTGTAGAAGATAATGGAGAAACAATCAAGGTGAAAGCTGTTGGCAAAGGAGAGAGCCAAATAAGTGTAAATATTGAACTAAATGGAGTTGACCAGAGCACATTTAAGACAGTAAATGTCCTTTGGGTTATAGATATTCAATAAAAAAGTTTATGTGAAATTTTATAAAAGAGGTGTTTTATATGAAAAAAAGGATGAGTGCGTTAGCAATATTAATTGCAATTTTATGTATTTCAGTTTTGATGGTTAACGCAGTGACTGACAGTATAATAGCTTTAAAAGCTACTTTCGATATTTATGTTAACGATGTAAAATATCAAGGTGAAAATCCTCCTCTTGTAATAGAAGGCAGGACTTATCTTCCTCTTAGAGCAATAGGAGATGTGTTGGGAATAGATGTTGAATGGAATCAAGGATTAAGAAGAGTTGAAGTTACAAGACCAAGTGGGGAAGAAATAATACAGAAAGAAGAAGAAATTCCTGCTGCACCTGCTGGATATGATATTATACCAGAAATCAGGGAAGTGAAATTTAGTAGATACGATCCTATAGACCTTAAAGTTGGAAATGCGACAGCTGCAAGAGGAAGCACTGTTGAGATTCCTGTTTCCCTGGGATATGTGCCTATAGGAGGTATATCTAAGATTGATTTTGAATTGTTATATGACAGGGATGTTATGGAAATAGAAAGTGTTAAACCTGGAAAATTACTGTCAGGAAATGATGCAGGCCTTAGTTACAGAGGAAGAAATGGAATAGTAAATATAACATTTAATTCAAATGCTGGAAAAAGGCCATCGATTAGTTCTGATGGAGAGTTTGTTGTAATCACAGCAAAAATCAAAGATAATGCACCTAAAGGCAAAACTGGAATTAGATTAAGCAATGGAGGGTATTTTGAAGACCAGCAATTTGCTGCACTTTGGGTATGGTATGTACCTGGAATTATAACAGTTGAATAATTTTTAATACAAATTAATAATTAACACAAAAAAGCTTGTTACATAACAAGCTTTTTTGTGTTAGAATTATTATATATTGGGTATATTTAAACAATAGAAATCTTATCCTTAATTAAAAAAATAGCTAAAAGAGTGTCTAACCCTGTAATTATAGACCAAGAGCAATATATAATACTTTTTTTACTCTATAAAAAATATAAAATAAAAGGAGAGAAAATTATGGAAAAGTATAATATCATGGCAGTTGTTATAAACCATAGGTCTAACAATGCACCTAAGGTTCAGGAAGTGTTCACTAAATATGGTTGTAATATTAAAATGAGAGTGGGACTTCATGAGGCAGAAAATGTTTGCTCGGAGGAAGGTTTGATTTTGCTGCAGTTGGCAGGAAGTAAAGAAGAAATTAGTGAACTGGAAAAACAGCTTAATGATATGGAAGGAGTCAGGGCTAAAACACTTGTTATTTAAAGATAAATCTTTCTTTTAAAACCAAATAAAAATGGAACATTCATATATATTCTTCCCACACAATAATATTATTATAAGAAATTAATATTGTGTGGGAGAATGTTTTATATGAAGCTTTATGTTTTTAAAATTAACAATGTATTAAAGGGCATTTTTTTAGCTGTTATGGCAATTCTATTAATCCTGGTGTTTTATTATTCTAAAGAGGAAATTATAACGGTTTTTCAACAAAAGAGGGATTTGCCTATATACTCAGTAGACTGCCCTGACAAAAAAATTGCAATTACCTTTGATTGTGCATGGGGAAGTGATGATATACCTGATATTTTGGAAACATTAGAAAAACATCAGGTAACAGCCACTTTTTTTATTGTTGGCACATGGGCAGAAAAATTTCCTGAGGCTGTAAAGTTAATTTCAGAAGCTGGTCATGATGTTGCAAATCACTCCTATTCACATATAAAAATGGCCAGTGTAGATAAGAATAGAATAAAAGATGAAATTTTAAAATGTGATATGGTCTTAGAAAAAATAACAGGGAAAAAGGTTAATCTCTTTAGACCACCTTATGGAGAATATAATAATGATGTGGTAAGGGGAGCTAGGGAATTAAATCATTATACAATCCAATGGGATGTGGATAGTTTAGATTGGAAACCAGGTATTACCATAGAAGAGATACGCAACAGAATAAATAAAAATGTAAAAAATGGCTCCATTTTGTTGTTTCATAATGATACAGTACATACTGCAAATATAATTTCTGAT
>JAAYTS010000329.1 GCA_012517995.1 Clostridium sp. | reverse complement strand
TTGTTGCCATATAGAAATTCATAACTATATGAATCATTTATAATTCTTAATGTTGCCTTCTCTATTAAGCATAATGCTTTAATGCTATCAGACTTACTTTATAATACTCCCCATTCGTTGGACAGAAATGATGACTTGCTAAGTTGAATTTCCAAGCCATCAATTATCTTTGTCGCATCAGGTGAAACATACAAGGGCTCTGCTGGCGAGCAACCCTTTAGGGATAACCTGTGCTGAGTGAATGAGCCCCGGTTCCGGCCGGAGGCTTGCTCATTCAATTAGCCCATGCCTAAGAAAACGCATGGCACGAAGTGCCAAATTAAGCAGTTTTCTTGTAAAGTTGGGCTGGAATCATTCGATTTATTCCTTGATGCGTCTTTTTTTCATTGTAATAATTGAAAAACGTTTTCAACCCCGCATATAGCTCTTCACCGTTTTCAGGAGGGTTAATATACACGTAATCACGCTTAACCGTGCGCCAAAAACGCTCTATAAAGATATTGTCAAGTGCCCGGCCTTTCCCATCCATGCTAATTTTTATCTCTTCAGCCTGCAGATACTCTACCCAAAGAGGGCACGTAAACTGGCTCCCCTGGTCTGAATTGATGATCTCCGGTTTTCCATTCTGGCGGATGGCATCTTTTAGCACCATAAGGCAGTTCTCTGCCCTTAAGTCATTGAACAGCCCCCATCCCACAACATATCGACTGTGAACATCAATTATGGCTGTAAGATACATAAAACCTTGCGCCATTGGGATATAGGTGATGTCGATTGCCCAAACATGATTGGGGCGAGAGATCTCAAGATTGCGCAACAGATAAGGGTGGATGTATTTGGCCTGTCCCAGTTTGCTCAGATTCTTTTGTGGATAGATGGCCATGATGTTCATCTTCCGAAGCAATCGGCGCACTCTTTTGTGATTAACAACCAGACCACTAGCCCGCAAAAAGTCTTGCATTTGAAACACGCCATGGGTGGGGTGCTCCAGAAACTCTTCATCCATTAAACGCATAATCTGCAGGTTATCATAGCTTTCGCCTTTTCCTTTATGGTAGTAACTGCTGGGGGCCAGATCTAACAATTCACATTGTTTACGGATACTCATGGTCTCATATTTTGATATACAGGTTCTTAACTCGATCATAACCCCAATCTTTTTGCAGTTTTTTTTAGCCAGTCACGCTCCATTTCAAGCTGTCCAATTTTGGCGTACAAGCGCTCCTTTTCTTTGTCAAAATCATCCTTTGGTGCAGGATTTTCAAAGACAGTTGAGGAACGGGACAGAAAGTCCTGTTTCCATTTTGAAATCATCGTTGGAGATATTTCAAAGCGTTTGGATAGTTCGGCTAATGACTCACGCTCCTGGAGCGCAGCGATTGCAACTTGGGCCTTGAAGGCCGCTGAGTACTTTTTTCTACTGGTTACCATATCGGTTTTAAAGTTATGTTTTTTCAACTTAACTTGGTGTCCAATATTTGGGGTGCATTATATTCTTTATAATTGATGAAAATCTTAAATGCCATGGTTTCCAATCGTTCATTAAAGAAGTTCCGATTATAACAGAGACATATTTAAATGGATTATGTTCTTCACAGTTGAATTAAATAGAATATTTTGCTTG
>JAAYTS010000199.1 GCA_012517995.1 Clostridium sp. | reverse complement strand
TTATTTTCATAAATATCTAATATAATAAGTTGTTTTGGGCTAAATTGTGCTATCTGACGGCAAAGTTCTGTTCCTATTGAACCTCCACCACCAGTTACCAACACAACTTCTGAACTTAAATAATTACATATCTCTGCTAAATTTACCTTTATAGGATCCCTCCCTAGTAAATCTTCAATATTAACATCTCTTATCTTCTTAACATCAACTTGTCCATCTATTAATTCAAATACCCCTGGAATGGTCTTTAATTTACATCTTGTTTCTTTACAAATATTTACCAGTTCTTTTATTTCACTTTTGCCGGCTGAAGGAATGGCAATTATTATTTCATCAATTTTCTTTACTTTTACAACCTTATGTATATCTGCTCTTGTTCCTAAAACTGGAACACCATGAATCTTTGCCCGATTCTTCGATGGATTATCATCAATAACAGCTACAGGATACTTCAAAAGCTGTGGGTTGTCAAAAAGCTCTTGAATTACCATAGAGCCTGCCTCTCCTCCGCCTACAATCAGCACTCTTTTTCTTTCAGATAAAAGCCCGTTAAAATATACATTTTTTATACGCCTTAGGGCACGATAAGAAAACCTCATTCCACCTACAAAAAACACAAGTAGAATTGGCATTAAAATATAATAGCTTCTTGGAAAATCGATGTTAAGAATGTGCTCATATAGAACAAATAGTATTCCGCCTCCAACCACCGAAGCAAATATTACATTATTCATCTCTTCTATACTTGCATAACGCCAAACACTTTTATACAAGTTAAAGAGACGGAATACCACTATTAGTATAAGCGTTGTAATTATATAAGTCTTTTGAAAACTAACTAGGTATATTTCAGGTATTTTAAAATCAGTTCTTAAAAATACTGCCCCAATAGATGCCACATTTATAAGTATAATATCTAGCAATAATAAAAGCCATCTTCTGTAGGTTAAATTGAGATTGAAGCCTTTGATAAGCCTTCCGACTACAGCATACATTCCTAAATCCCCCAATGCATAATCATTTTTTAATATATATAGAGTTATTTCTTATATGTTTTGTATTTTAAAGAAAAACCCCTAATAAACTATGTCGTTTAATTTTTAAAATTAATTATAAACTGTTCTCCAATTTTATTACATATACTCCCAATTTAGTCCTGTTTCATTTTATTGATTTTTTATAATTTATTTTTATAAAAATATTTTAAATAATCTTCCATAAAAATATCATAACATTTTGCAATGAAAAAATCAATAATATCATAAAATGCTTTTATATGGCTATTACGTAGAATTAATCATATTTGTAGCTATAGCTGTATCCATAGTAAGATGTCTTTCTGAAATCAATTTTAGTAAGAACAGCTCCAATCGTATTTGCATTTACCCCATCAAGTGCTTTACATGCTCGTTTTGCCATATCAATTCTAGTACCTGCACATGCTAGAACAAGTATAGTTCCATCAGTTAATCCTGCCAAAATTGCTGCATCTGTAACTTGTCCCACTGGTGGAGTATCAAATATAACTATATCATACTCATCTTTTACTTTTTCAACGAAACTCTGCATTTTATTAGAACTCAACATTTCATATGGATTAGGTGGCACAGGACCACTTGTTATTATGTCAAGATTTGAAATTTCCGTCTTTTCTATTGCCTTAGCCTTAATATCTTCCTTTGTGTCAGTAAGTATATTTGTCAGTCCGATACTGTTTTTAACACCAAAGTAATGATGTACTTTTGGCTTTCTAAGGTCTGCATCCACAATAAGAACCTTTTTGCCTGATTTAGCTAAGGTAACTGCTAAGTTTGCAGCAGTAACAGACTTTCCATCTCCCATAGATGGACTTGTAAGTACCATTGTCTTTACTTCTTTATCAATATTTATATAGTGAAGATTTGTTCTAAGTTCTCTAAAGGCTTCTGTAGCTGCAGCCTTTGGATCATTTTTGGTAATAAGATTTCTAAGATATTCTTTTTCCAACTCTCTTCTATTCTTAGCCTTGCTCTTTCCTCTTTTTCCGCCTTTGAACTTAGGAATAGTTCCCACTACATTAAGGTTCAGATATCTTTCCACTTCATCTGGCTTTTTAAATGTATGGTCAACAAATTCTAGAAGAAGAATAAGTCCTACACCAAGCATAAGCCCTAACAGTCCAGCTACTGCAACATTGGTTCTCTTGTTAGGTTTAACTGGTGAACGTGGAATACTGGCTTCATCCACCACCATCACATTTTTTACTTCTATAATATCTGCCGCCAACTCTTGAATTTCATTTGACAGCTCATTTACAACATCTCTTGCAAGGGTTGGATTGCTGTCTTCATAACTGATTTTAAATATTCTAGAATCTTTAACTGTTCTTACATCTACATTGCTAAGAAGCTTTCCTGGGCTTACATTGAGTTTTTCCCCCACTCTTTCTGCAACAGTCCTTGATTTTAAAAGTTCTCTGTAGTCAGCAATAAGCTGGTTATTTAGTTGTATATCTCCTATGCTTAGTCCTCCCACATTACCACTTTCTTTTCCTAAAAACAATGTAGCCTCTGATCTGTAAATAGGTGTTAAGTAATAGCTTGTAATTAAATACGTGGAAACGGTAACAAATATAAAACATGCAGCAACTACATACCATTTCCTAAGAAGTAAGAAAAAAATCTCCCTTACCTCTATTTCTTCGAAACTATTTCTCTCCATAAATGCTTGACCCCTTTTCAATAATACTAATTAAATATTGATTAAATTTCTATTTCATTCATTAAGTAGGAATACTTGTAGAATAATTCTTTTCCTCTTTGATAATCACTGCCAAGTGTATCTTTAAGGTATGCTTTAACTTCCTCCACCTCTTCATCTGTATAGCCATCTTCCATTATACCTTGTAAATATACAATATCTACCTGTGAATAAAGTCTTCTCAAATCATCCATATCATCGTCGCTAATATGATGTCCGTATTCCCTGATCATTTCTTCAACCCATGATTCTGATAAAATTTCATTTTGTTCATCTGAACCATTTTTACCTTCATCATATGCTTCGTTGTCATTTTCGGAAGCGTTTATTGGCGTAGTCTTAGGTGTAGGGTCATCTTCTGATTTACTTACAGATGTCTCCTCTGAAGCATCAGTCTCAAACTCAGTTGATTTATGCACACCACTAGCCCCGCCTGGGATATCATCTAAACCTAATTCTACAATATCCTCCTCTCCCTTTAAATCATCTTCACCTTCACTCCCCAAAGCACCATTATTAATTAGAATAGGTAAAATGATTCCTATGAAAACGGCTAGTAATATAGCTAAGATAATTATAATTACTTTCTTCATATAAAAACCCCTTTAAAAATCATATAAACTACTGTGACTAACTTAAAACCAGCTGAAATTCTAGCCAATTTCTAGTGATTTTATGTGTTGTACCTTATATTTCTAAATATCTCTAGCAAAAAGAAACTTTTCTTTGGCTTGGTTAAATATTCAACATCTTTGTCTTCAAGTATCATCATTGGGTTTGTGTACATAAGTTTTTGAGTATTTTCTAGACCACAGAATTTAATTAGTTTAGCCTCTAAATCATCCTTGCTTTTTAAGAATCTATGTTGTCCATGAGAATCAGAAGCAACAATATGTGCCATTTCTTCATTTATAAGAGCAAATGCCTCTTTTTGAACTTTTTTGCCATGATAACCAAGAATGCTCCCTGAATTAATTTGAATTAATGCACCATTATCTACAAGGTCTTGTAAAATGTTGTTTTTTCTGTATTCTGTGATATATCTCTCAGGATGTGCAATTATAGGCACATATCCTTCAACTAACAGAGAAAAAACTAAATTTGATGCATGTCTAAGAACAATGTCCATAGGAAATTCAATAAGTACATATTTAGTATTATTAAGTGGAATAATTTCTCCGTTTTTTATTCCATCAGCCACTCCATGGTCTGCAAACACTTCCATACCAGAATAAATATTTAAATCAATGTTCTTTTCTTTAAGAGCACCTTTTAAAATATCTATTTTGGATTTAATTGTTTCAGGCGTAGGTGCATAACCGCCACCTATCATATAATGTGGTGTTGCAATAATCCCGCTTATTCCTGCTTCTTTTAGTTTGTTACACAATTCAACAGACTCATCCAAGGATTGAGGCCCGTCATCAACTCCATCTAAAATATGACAGTGTATATCTATCATTTCTTCTCATCCTTTTTTTGTTTGTTATTGTACCTTATGCTGATATTTTTGTTCCATCTATATGGCATTAAATTCATGCTACAAAGTAAATTATATCATTATATTATCGAATTCTCAAAACATTTTTTGGTAAATTTAACAAATCAGACAACTGGAATGAATTTCCCCAGTTGTCTGATTTACATAAGTCATTATTTGTTTTGTTTAGTTTTCACTATCACTACTGTCCTTTTCCTCGCTCTCACTTTCCCCGCCGTCTTTTTCCTCGCTGTC
>JAAYTS010000034.1 GCA_012517995.1 Clostridium sp. | reverse complement strand
TTTTATCTCTCCTTCTACTGTCCCTATATTTACCTGTAAAGTGCTTGGTGTTGGTGTTGGTGTTAGTGTAGGTGTTGGGGTTGGGGTTGCTGTTGGTGTTGGTGTTGGCGTTGGTGTTGATGTCGGTGTTGGCGTCGGTGTTGACGTCGGTGCCGGCATACCTGTCACAACAGCCTCAACAACTGACTGTGAAACCTTTCCTCCGTCCT
The DNA here is from genome assembly GCA_012517995.1 of Clostridium sp. Lineage (GTDB taxonomy): Bacteria > Bacillota > Clostridia > Acetivibrionales > Acetivibrionaceae > Herbivorax. Next base: position 18,439 of record JAAYTS010000034.1, on the reverse strand, counting down.
TTGCCTTAAACTCAATAGAATACTTGCTCGGCTCACTAAACACAGCCTTTGCCATAAAGCTTTCGGCATTCGTTAAACTCACTTTGTCGGAATTTTCCCCAACAGCTCTCCAGTCAAAAGTCATTTTTCCGTCTGGAATACAGTCATCACTTACCTTGCTGATAAGCCATGCGGGTTTGCCCACTGTTCCCGACACTGGCAACACTTCTTCAATTATCGGTGCAGCATTTTTATACGCCGGAATCTTATAACCCTTCTCTGCGATAGTAATATCATACAATTCTGGACTGAAACCATCGCTCGAACATTTAAACTCAACCTCAAGCTTGACATACCTTCCGTCGGGTATGTCAAAATTGCTGTAATTTGACACGCTCACCGGGCTGCTATAGGTTTTTCCGTCCTTGCTGCTGGAAACCTTGACCTTGAGTGTTCCGTCATTATATATTTTACCGTTCCACCAAACGCATCCCCACTTCGTTGTGCTGCGTTTACTGTCGAATACCGCACTCCAGCTTCCTTCATCACAATATCTGCTTACCGGAAGCAAGACATCGTCGGTGTAAACCTCAATCAATTTATTATCTTTGTCCTGATATTCAAGCTTTGTATCCTTCATCAATAGAACCTTTGACGCATCAAGCAATCCGTTAAACTCAAAGGATATCGATATGTTCCTTTCTCCTCCGATGACGAGGTTGCCATAGCTCCATTGATATGTTTTGCTTCCATCACTGTTATCAATAACATTTGAAGGTGCAGGGCTGATTCCGTCCCCTACTATATAATCCTCTATCGTCGTTTCCAATACTAAATTCTTCCCCGCAGTATCAAAAATCTGTTTTCCCGCTTCAAACATCATTTCTTCCAGTTCTTCCATGGTCGGACTGAAAGAATATCCTGCCTCTGTGGCGTTTGAAATATTCTTCAATAAATCCTGATCCGCTCCGCTTCCAAGTCCTACACAATATATTTTTATGCCTTGCTCTTTTGCCGTTGCTGCTTGCCGCAATATTTCAGAAGAACTCCACCTATTGTCTCCACCGTCCGTGAGCAATAAAATTGCCTTCTGCCGCCCGGCATTACTTTTTTCTTCTAAAATCTCTATCGACTCGCTTATCGCTACACCAATAGCGGTGCCATCCCATGGAGACGCGGGTGTATTATCAATGCTTTGTTTTAAAGCTTCTTTATCATCGGTCAATCCCTGCTGTATCCATACACTTCCCGCAAACTCAACTACTGCCGCCCTGTCAAAGGATTGCATCAAGTCTATAACTTTTTTTGATGCTTCTTTTGCATAGTCCAACCGATTGGGCTTTTCCACCACATCATCAGTATTTCCCCACTCCATGCTTCCCGAGTCATCTATTGCTATTACCAGGTCTATAGGATCCCTTTCAATTACCAACGGATCCCCTAAACCCTTTAAACCTATATTCACTTCCACTGTATCGCCGGACGGCATCAACACTGATTTTGCCACACTCTGAACAACCTCTATGTATAAAGAATCCTGCTTTTCTCCATATACATTCTTCAATCCTGTGCCTTGATCAACCTTCCTGTCTCCAAGCACTAATTGATCCTTTATCCTCAAGCTCACATTATCCAACTGTCCTTCATTGAAATCCTCCGAACTTGTATACGTACGATGTACAGGTTCAGGTTTCTGTGTTGGATCTGTTTTTGGCTCCCTTGGCGAACCACCTGACGGTTTAGAAGTCGGTGTCGCTGTAGGCGTAGCCGTTGGACTTGGGCTAGGTGTATCTGGTGGTGCTACTGGTATCGTCTCTTCTGGCTCTGGAACTTCAATATATTTTGTCACCACATCAAGCATTTTTACTGCTTCTGCCCTTGTTATTAAATTAAATGGTTTAAAAGTTCCGTCAGGATAACCCCGAACTATTTCATGAGATGCAAGATTTTTTATGCTCTGATATGAGTACTCAGGAAATGTATCCTCATCTTTAAATTCAAATTCTTCTGCACCTTCAAAAAAATTCACTTCAAAAAGTTTTGATACAAGTACAGCTGCATCCTGCCTTTGCATATTTGCCATTGGTTTAAATGTTCCATCTTCATATCCTGCTATTAAACCTTCACTTGCTGCATAAGATACTGCATTATAAAACCAATCGTTTTTAATTACATCTGTAAAACTACTTCCTTCTATTTTTTTTTCTTCTTTAAATATGTTTACAACCATAGCTGTAAACTCTGCTCTGGTTACAAACCTGTCTGGACGGAACAGTCCATCATCATATCCTACAATCCAGCCTTTGGCTAGAAACTTTTCAATAACACTTTGACCCCAATGATTTTTAACATCTGAAAAACTTTGTTTTACATCACTGAAATTAACATTAGATGTTTTTTGAACAACCTGTCCATAAGTGCCAATTCCATCTGATAAATTTACTTCTTCAGCAGTATAAACTAGTCCTGTCATCATTATAGAAATGATTAATAGATAAGAAATGATTCTTGTTACTTTAGTTCCCATTATTAAATTACCCCCCATATAAAAACATATTCTTTTTTAAATACCATTATATAATATAATAACTTATTATGGAAGTGTATTTTGGTAAATATAAACTTAATTTTTTATTCTCATTGTAAAATTAAATACAGCAGATAAAAAATACAAAAAGAAATTAACCCTATGCATTAAAACATTTCTCTGATTTAGTACCAATGCTATTTTTTATTTGTGCATTTTTACCTAAACCTGCCATAAAAATTACTAGCGCAGTAACAATACATTCTGTTAAAACAAAAGAAGACCAAACACCTGTCATTCCCCAAACCTTACTCAACAATAAAACCAGTGGCACAATAATAACACATCCACGTAAAAGGGATATAGTAAACCCCTCCTTAGCATATTCTATAGCACTTAAATAGGTAGACATAATTATATTTATACCTGCAAATAAAAACCCTATAAAATAAATTTTAAGTCCTATCTCTGTAATATTAGCTATTTCTGTACTCTGTTCACTGTTAAAGATTTTAATAATTCCCTGGGTGTTAAAGTATATACCTGTATAAATAACTGCTGCTACAATAACAGAAGTAAATAGAGAAATTTTTAATACCTTTCTCACTGTTTTGTATTCCTTTAAACCATGAAACCTGCTAATAAGAGGCTGCACTCCCTGTGCTATCCCATAAAACATTGAAACTCCAACTATAGATACATTAGCAATAATCCCATAGGAAGCAACACCTAAGTTGCCTCTAAGATTTAAAATGACTAAATTAAAGGCTATAAAAACAGCCGCTGAAGAAACTTCATTTACAAAAGAAGATAAACCCAAACTAAATATATCACTGATGAAAGACTTATTTCCTTTATCAGAAACATACTTAAAATTATTTTTCTTTTTTATAAAATGAATTGACAATACCCCAATACTTACTATTTGTGCTAAGCCCGTTGCAAAAGCTGCACCAAACATTCCTAACCCTAAAGGAAACATTAATATATAATCCAAAATTATGTTTGAAAAACTGCCGGATAACATTGCAGTCATTGACAACTTTGGATTACTATCATTACGTACAAAGGCAAGTATAATGTTGTTTATAATAAAAAATGGTGCAAAGCATAGTATTGTTGACATGTATGCTTTGGTCATGGCTAACGTAGACATATCAGCTCCTAAAATTCCAGCTAAAAACTCCGAACCAAATGTACCAATTATTACTAAAACAGCACTTATAATTATACCTGCCTTGATGCATGTAGAAAATACAATATTAGCTTCTCTATCTTGTTTTTGAGATTTTAATATGCTGTACCTTGTTGCCCCACCAATTCCTATCATTAGACCTAATCCTAGTATAATACAAAAAACTGGAATGGAAAAATTAAGAGCAGCCATCCCTAATGGTCCTTCTGCCTTTGATATAAAAAAAGTATCTATTAAAACGTAAAAAGAAGTACCCATCATTCCTAAAACACTTAAACTTACATACTTAAAAAAACTTTTTAAAATGGATTTCTCCACATTCTTTTCCTCCTTCAAAACCTTCCTCCTAATACCTAACAGAATACTTTCGCCTAATATACTTTTATTCTAGCTTTTTTAGCTTCTCTAGTATTTTTTGATATTCCCTGTCTAATTCTTCAATATCATCATCCTTAGATGGTGCTGACAATCTTCCTATTACTTCAGAGAGCCGGTTTTTTAATACAATAATTTGCTCTTTAGATTGGTTATTACAATTGCTTGCCTCCTTCTTTTTAGCCAAATACTCCTCATAATTTCCTTTAAACAGTTTTATCTTTTTGTTTTCAATGGTCATAATTTGATTTGCAACAGACTTTATAAAATGTCTATCATGGGAAACAAATAATAATGTTCTGTCATATTCATTAAGTGCTTCCTCTATCACTTCAAGGCTGGCAATATCTAGGTAATTAGTAGGCTCATCTAATATCAGCATGTTAATATCTTCTAAAAATATCTTAGCAAAAGAAACTTTCACTAATTCACCGCCACTTAATACATTTACCTTTTTATATACCGAGTCCCCTTTAAAAAGCAGTCTAGCAAGTAATAATCTTGCAAAATTTTCTGGATATATGCTTTGTTCCATAACATTTTCAATGATACTTAAATTGCTTTTTAAAATATTTAAGTTCTGACTAAAGTAGCCAATTTTAGCAGACTGAGAAATTTTGATACTTTTATGATTTTCCATAATCATTTTAATTAATGTACTTTTTCCACATCCATTAGACCCAATAAGAGCTACCTTTGCCCCGTTTTCAATAATAAAGTCTGCATTTTCAAATATAATTTTATCATCAAATGATTTATTAATATTTCTGCCTTCTATTAAAATCTTACTATAAGATTTATTGGATTCTAAAATATCTAATTGAATTTTCCTTTGTTCATATGGTCTTTCCTTAGCTTCAAGATGTTTAATTCTTTTTTTGACGTTTTTTACAGCCATGTCAAGGTTTCCTTTGGCTTTTTGCCCACCCATTTTATGAAGTCTAGCCTCAGAATTTCCCATTCTCTTAGGTGGTTTTTTTATGCTTTTCTCCTTTTGTTTTATTTTATTGATAACTCCTTCAAGTCTCTTTTTTTCATTTATATATTCTTCATATTCATATTGTGCTCTTGCTTTTTCTTGCATCTTTTGCTGAACATAATCAGTATAATTGCCATTATACATTTTAATTTTCCCATTTTCAATTTCTAAAATCCTGTTGCATAACTTATCTAAAAAGCTTCTATCATGGGAAATAACAATTAATGTTCCGGCATAATCTTTAAATTTTTCTTCCATAAGCTCTATACTTTCCACATCCATGTTACTGGTGGGTTCATCTGCAAATATTATCATATTATCTTCTTCTAAAGCCGCCCCAACCTTAAATTTTGTCTTTTCGCCACCACTCATGGTCTCGTCCCAATAAGTTTTTACGCCAAATTTTGATGCCATTTCACTGCTTAAATTTTTATTATCAGGTAATTCTAATTGGGATATATATCCTGCTTTTTTGTATAGTTTCACAAATCCTTCATCTGGCTCTAACCTTTTACTCAATATGTTTATTAAAGTTGTTTTCCCTACACCATTTACACCTACAATCCCAATACAATTGCCAGAATAAATTTTAAGTTCATCTATTTCCAATATTAAACGATCACCAAAATATTTTTTAATTTTGCTGCATTCAACCAATAACATAAAAATCCTCCCTTTCTTAGAGAGGATAGCATTTTTCATATATGGCAAACTTTCATATATAATAAACAAACCTTAATGCACTGTATGAAAAACTCACTTATAATGTTATAACAGCTCACTGAAAACAACTATATAAAGCAAGCTACTTTTCGGTTATGAAAACGCTATCCACTCTTTAATTTAAATAAATGCACACCAAAAATTGAGAAAATCTCAAAATACAGAAATCCGTCTACACCAGAGACTATATATGCATCCATTTCAAATCCATTTAAAAAAGTGAATTACTTTTTCATTCCCCTTAAGTACCTTGCCCTTTCATTATTATTTTTTAAATTTAAACCTAATTATACATACTTGGTATTAATATGTCAATAGATAAACATTCAATATAAAATAAAAAAATAGAAAATTTCTTAGATGCCGTATGTGCTCATATAAAGTACAAGGAAATTCATAAAGATATACGAGATGAAATCTCCAGCCACATACTTGAACTAAAAGATGAATACCAAAAGAAGGGGTATGACAGTAAAAAAGCACTTGATATGGCAATATCAGCTATGGGCAACAGTAACGAGATAGGTAAACGTCTTAATAAGCAGCACAAGCCCAAAACAGAATGGTCACTGATTGCACTTACTGCTGTCATTGCAATCATTGGTGGTGTTGTAATGTTCATGGACGGAAGAGCTTTTTTAGTAATTGGCGGTATTCCTATTCCTAAAACAATTCCTCAAAACGCACAAAAATTTATTAAATTCAAATAACACATTTTTACGGGGCTGTTGCGCTAACTTCTCAGTACAACAGCCCCAATAATAAAATATTTATAATATTTATAATATTTATAATATTTACTCATAAATACCATAAGTTTTATTAACATCTTGAACAAATATAATTCCATTTCCTGGTTTGTCAATTTCAAGCTTTTCTCGTATAGATGATACAATTTTTTCTGTAATATCTTTTTTAGAAAGAATCATAACCATTTCCTTTTCAGGTTCTATTTCAATATTGAACACTTTTTTAGTTTCTCTTACTCCTGCACCTCTTGCGTTCATTATTGTACCACCTTTTGAACCTGCTGCTTCTGCTGCTTCAATTACCTCTTCTGCCATTCCTCTATTGACAATAGCCATAATAATTTGATACATTGACTTATTTTCACCTCTTCCTTCCTCACTTTTTTCACATTTATAAGTTTCAGTACCTATAATACTGCATGCACTGATAGTAAAAACAATTCCATGATGAGGTTTTTCAAACTGGAATTCTTTATTTAGTTCAACTAAAGCGTGCTCTGCAGTTTTCCTATCAGTTCCAAACAAAACAATTTCCTTTCTCTCGTCATAAAGGGATAAAAACTTTGCAAGACCACTTGAAACTGTACCCCTTCCTTGAAAAACCGTACCATCAAAAACACCATGTTGCTTTGCCTTGCGCAAAACCTTACTTCCTAATCCATAATTTACAATCACATAGATCAATTCAAAAATTGGCATATCATTAAGATTAGGCATCCTTCTTTTCAACTCCTTTTTTTCTTAACTTTATAGCAAATATCAATCCTAAAACTTCTAAAGTAACAATTGGTGTCAGGGCAGCTGTAGCAATCATCCCAAAGCCATCAATCAGTACATCTGCTCCTTCAAGTGCACCTGCAGCTCCCTGTACAAAAGCTAAGATAAAGGTAGCTGTCATAGGACCAGTTGCAACTACACCAGCATCAAAAGACATTCCTACAAAAAGTTTTGGTATGAAAAACATAATTATTATACACATAGCATATCCAGGAAGCAAGTAGTGCCACAACTGAATTCCTGGCACTAAAATACGGATAATGGACAGTGCTACTGCTGAACCAGCTCCAATGGTCAGTGAAACCAATACTGCTTTTCTCTTTACATGCCCACTTGTTACATCTTCAATTTGGCGGGTCAGTATGTAAACAGCTGGTTCTGCCATTACCGTTACAAACCCTAAAACAAAAGCTACAACTATAATGTATATTTTATTATCCAACAACGCTAATTTACTGCCAATGGTTGTTCCCACATCCATAAAACCTGCATTTACTCCAACTAAGAAAATAAAAAGTCCTATAAAAGCATATAAAAATCCTGTAATTAATTTTCTTAGTTCCCTTCTTCTTAATTTAAAGAATATTTTTTGTAAAACTAGCAATATTATAACTAAGGGTAAAATTGCGATAAAACTTTCTTTTATATATTGGGGCATTATTCCTGTAAACGACTTAATTATAGAAGCTGTACTTGAAAGTTCTACATCAAGTGCAGCTACAAATTCTTCTGTTTTTGAAAATATCCCTAGAAGCATTACAGACATAGCTATGCCTGTTGCCGTAACAGCAACCAGTCCAAAACTATCTCTTTCAGATGCTTCACTATCTTTATTTAATTTTGATATACCCACAGAAATAGCCAAAATAAAGGGTACTACCAGTATTCCCGTTGTGGAAGCTGCAGCATCAAATGAAATTGCTATAAACTCCCGTGAAGAAAATATTGCAAGTATAAATAAAGCTGAGTATACAGCTATAAAAACTTTGTTTAGGGAAATTTTGTAAAAAACCCTCAACATCCCTAATGATAACATAACTGCTAAACCTATTGAAACAACAATTATTATACTTATTCCAGATATATTCCCGGAAGTAACTAAATTAACTTGATTTGCAAGAACTATTAATCCTGGCTCTGCTACCGATACAAAAAATCCAAGTATCAGCCCGGTAATTAACACTATCCATAATTTATTTGATTTAACCAGTGACGAACCTGTAAGGCTCCCTAGTGGAGTAACACCTATGTCTACTCCCAATAAAAAGATAATCAATCCAATCATTACAAATACAGAACCAATGATAAACCTAATAATTACGTTGGCGTCCATGGGGGTTATGGTAAAATGAAGTATTAACACCAGTGCTGTTATAGGAGCAACTGAAAGAAATACTTCTTTTGCTTTTGAAATAATAGCATTCAAAGACAGTCATCCTTTCTTTTTAGATAGTCATGTTTTTCTATATAAATCATGTTCTATTTGTCGATTTGTATTTTGCTGTCATTTATTATTTGCTGCATTTTATGCATTTGATTTCTTTTATATTTTTTATTGTTTTTGTATTTTTATTTGTGATATGAGCTTTTCTAAGTAAAAATCAATAAATACTCGCATTTGATAAGATTGCAGATGTAATTATATATTATATTTAAATTTAAGTCAATTTAATCTTTTTAGCTGCTAATCTAATTCAAATGCGCCTGTATAAAGTTGGTAATACTTGCCCTTTTCCTTCACAAGTTCATCATGTGTCCCCCTTTCTATAATTTTCCCTTTTTCAAGCACCATTATTACATTTGAATTTTGCACTGTTGAAAGCCTATGGGCTATTACAAACACTGTCCTTCCTTTCATCAGTGCATCCATCCCCTTTTGTACGATAGCTTCAGTCCTTGTGTCTATAGAGGACGTTGCTTCGTCTAGAATCATTACAGGGGGATCTGCCACAGCAGCTCTTGCAATGGATATAAGCTGCCTTTGTCCTTGAGAAAGTTCACTTCCATTTCCTGTAAGTACTGTATTATATCCTTCAGGAAGCATTCTTATAAATCCATCAGCATTTGCTAATTTTGCAGCTTGAATACATTCCTCATCCGTTGCATCTAGTCTCCCATATCTGATATTGTCCATAACAGTTCCTGTAAACAGATTTACATCCTGAAGAACTATTCCAAGTGACCTTCTAAGATGGGATTTTTTAATTTTATTTATATTTATGCCATCATAACGGATTTTTCCATCTGCCAAGTCATAAAACCTGTTTATGAGGTTGGTAATAGTGGTTTTCCCAGCACCTGTAGCACCAACAAATGCTACCTTTTGCCCTGGTTTTGCAAAAAGAGATATATCATGAAGTACTATTTTCTCATCATTATAACCAAAGTCCACATCATAAAACCTTACTTCACCTTTAAGGGGAGTATAAGTTACAGTTCCATCTTTATGTGGATGTTTCCATGCCCATAGATCTGTTCGGTGGTCAGTTTCCACCAGTTCTCCATTTTCATACTTTGCATTTACTAAAGTAACATACCCTTCATCTGTCTCAGGTTGCTGGTCCATAAGGGCAAATATCCTCTCGGCTCCTGCAATGGCCATAACAACTGCATTAAGTTGTTGAGACACTTGTGCAATGGGCTGAACAAAATTTCTCGAAAGTTGAAGAAATGATGCAATCATACCAAGTGTTACAACGCTTACTCCGGTAATACTTATATTAGGAACCCCATTTACAGCAAGAGCTCCACCTAGGATAGCAATAAGAACATATAATAAATACCCTAAATTCATCATAATAGGCATAAGAATATTAGCATACATATTTGCCTTAGTTGAATTGTCACAAAGCACCTGATTCTTTTTATCAAATTCATCTATAACGGCTTTTTCATGATTAAATACTTTTACAACTTTTAATCCATTTATCATCTCTTCAATATATCCGTTTAAGTCTCCAAGAGATTTTTGCTGTTCAACAAAAAACCTTCCACTTCTTCCTGCAATTTTTTTCACAATGTTAAGAAGAATAAATACAAACAAAATAACAAATCCAGTGAGCCAAAGACTTAAATACATCATAGATGCTATTACTGCTGCTATAGTTACCACAGATGAAAACAAATGAGGAAGACTCTGGGAAAGCATCTGTCTAAGTGTATCAATATCATTTGTGTAATGACTCATAAGATCTCCATGACTGTGTGAGTCAAAGTACTTAATTGGAAGTTTTTGCATCTTGGCAAACATCTGGTCTCGGATTTTTTTTAAAATACCCTGGGATATAATAACCATAGTTCTGCTGTAAAAAAACGATGCAAGTACACCAATAATATATATTCCTCCTAAAAGTAAAATAACTCTAAAAAGCTCTGAAAAATCAGGAACAGCTTCTGTTAATAGTGGGGTTATATAATCATCAATTAAAATTTTTAAAAACAATGAAGATGCTGCACCAGCAACTGCACTTATTATTATTGAAATAACAACAAAAATTAATTTTATCTTGTATTGACTCAAATAGGACAATAGCCTTTTTATTGTATCTTTATTTACGTTTTTTATATTATGGGCTCCCATACCGTGATTTCTTCCTCTTATAGGTCTAGACATTTGCCATTCCCCCTTTCACCTGTGATTCATAAACTTCTCTATAAATCTGGCTGTTTTCTAATAGTTCTTCATGTGTACCTATTTCAGTAATTTTTCCGTTATCCATTACAATAATTTTGTCAGCATCCTGAACGGAACTAACCCTTTGGGCAATAATAATTTTTGTTGTGTTAGGCAGCTCCTGGGTAAATTTCTTTTTTATAAGTGCCTCTGTTTTTGTATCAACAGCACTTGTAGAATCGTCTAAAATTATAATTTTAGGCTTTTTAAGAAGAGCTCTTGCAATAGTAAGTCTCTGCTTTTGTCCTCCTGAAACATTAGTTCCACCCTGTTCTATATATGTATCATATTTATCAGGAAACTCGTTGACAAAATCATCCGCCTGGGCTACTTTTGCCATTTTTTTAATTTCCTCATCCCTGGCATTTTCATCTCCCCATTTAAGGTTTTCTTTAATGGTACCTGAAAAAAGCACATTTTTTTGAAGTACTACAGCTACTTGATCTCTTAATACCTTTAGATCGTATTCTCTCACATCCCGTCCACCAACTTTTACTACACCCTTTGAAACATCATATAGCCTTGGAATTAACTGAATTAAAGTTGTCTTTGCTGAGCCAGTACCTCCTATTATTCCCACCGTCTCGCCACTTTCAATTTTTAGATTTATGTTTTCTAGTGTCAACTTATCAGCTTTATTGGAATAACAAAAACTTACATCCTCAAACTCAATACTTCCATCTGACACCTCAAATACTGGGTTTTCACCATTCTTAAGATTAGTTTCCTCATTTATTATTTCAACTATTCTCTCTGCCGAAGCTCTAGATATAGTTATCATTACAAATACCATTGAAAGCATCATAAGGCTTATGAGAATCTGCATAACATATATCATAAGACTCATAAGCTGGCCTGTTGTAAGTCCTAACGCTGCATTATTGCCTGATGCCACTATAGCCTTAGCCCCAAACCAAGACAAAAGAAGCATTGAACCAAACATACAAAACTGAATAAGGGGCATGTTAAATACCAGAATTTTTTCTGCTTTTGTAAACCTATCGTATATTTCTTTTGATATATCTGAAAACTTCTTTATCTCGTAATCTTCTCTTACAAATGCCTTTACAACTCTTATTCCTCTTAAATTTTCCTGAACCACATTATTAAGCTTGTCATAAGTTTTAAATACCTTTCTAAATATAGGATGGGCATTTTTTATTATAAGGAAAAGCCCTATTGCTAATATGGGTATAGCACCTAAAAATATCATAGAAAGCTCTTTGTTTATTCTAAAAGCTGCAAACAAAGTAAACACCAGCATAATAGGACTTCTTGCAGCCGCTCTTATAATCATTTGATATGAGTTTTGCACATTTGAAACGTCTGTTGTCAACCTTGTAATGATGCTAGATGTTGAAAACTTATCAATATTTGAAAAAGAAAATTTTTGAACATTATAAAACATATCCTGTCTTAAATTCTTTGCAAATCCAGCAGATGCCTGGGCTGCTGTTTTCCCTGCCAGTGCTCCAAATACTAAAGCCATAAAAGCTGATAACAGTAAAAATGTTCCCAGCTTTAAAATCACATTCATATTTCCTGCATCAATTCCCTGGTCAACTAAATTTGCCATTATAAAAGGAATTATAACTTCAAATAAAACTTCAAGCATTACAAAAACAGGTGTAAGTATTGAGGTTTTTTTGTATTCTCTTATACTTTTTGCCAAAGTTTTTATCATTCTGTACTACCTCCCATATTGCTTTTCATTCTCTCTAAATAAGAAAACAGTGTTTCTTTTTCTTTTTGTGAAAAGCCCTCCATAAGCCTTGTCTCAACATCTCTAAGGTCCTCCACTATGCCTTGGTAAATATCCTTCGCCTTTTTTGTTAAAACCAGTTTTTTTAGCCTTGCGTCTAAATCAACGCTTTGTCTTTTAACAAGTCCCTTTTGTTCCATAACTTTTAGCACCCTTGATATAGTTGACCTTGTTATGGTAAACTTTTCTTCTAAATCTCTCTGAAATACATCTCTATTTTCATTTTGATACAAATATGCTATAATCCATCCATTTACACCAGTTATCCTCTGTGCATATTGAAAATGGTGTGAATTTTCTATATACCTCTTAATAAGATTGGTCAAAGAACGGATTTCCATTCCTATAGATTTCTGCTTCATATTTACCTCCAAAAGTAAATAAGTTAGGATACTAAATGTCTTAAAAAAAATAATGTTGCATATCAATTAGTTTGACATACAACATTATAAATTGATTATTTTTATCTGTCAATTAAATATTTTAATATTTTTAAATCTTGACCACACTCATGTTTATATTATAATAATCATATATGAAAAAACTGAGTTTAATAATATATCTTCTGCTAAAAAAGATAATTTAAAATTTATTTTAAAAAAGGAAATACCAAAATGACTCTAACAGTTTTATTAATTATAATTTATTTAGCCTTTATTAGCCTGGGGCTGCCTGATTCACTCCTAGGTTCAGCCTGGCCATCAATGTATCCAAATATGAAAGTTCCCATTTCATATGCAGGTATTGTTTCTATGATTATATCTGGAGGAACTATAATATCAAGTCTATTTAGTGATAGATTTATTAGAAAATTCGGAACTGGTTTAGTTACTTCCATAAGTACATTAATGACAGCATTGGCACTGTTGGGATTTTCTTTTAGCAATAAATTTTATATGCTCTGCATTTTTGCAATTCCCTTAGGACTTGGAGCAGGAGCAATAGATGCTGCTCTTAATAATTTTGTTGCATTTCACTATAAAGCAAAACATATGAGCTGGCTTCACTGTTTTTGGGGTGTTGGTGCTATGACTGGACCTATTATAATGTCTTATTTTCTGACACAAGGTTATATATTCCAACTTGGCTACCGTACCGTTGCAATTATTCAGTTTTCTTTAACTGCAATACTAATTGCCACATTTCCTTTTTGGAAAAAAGTAGAACACCTAAGTACAACTCAATTGGAAAAGGGGAAATCTACAAAAGAAGATAAAAGCCAGGAAATTATAAGCAAAAAAGAACTTTTAAAGCTGCCAGGAGTAAGGCAGGCATTAATAGCTTTTTTTTGCTACTGCGCCATAGAGTCAACACTAGGACTTTGGGGAAGCAGTTTTGCAGTTATTGCTCATGGACTTCAGACAGATACAGCGGCAAGATGGGCATCTCTTTTCTATTTTGGCATTACCTTTGGCAGGTTTTTATCAGGATTTGTCACACTTAAACTAAATAACAGACAAATGGTTCTTTTAGGAGAGGCTTTAATTGCAGCTGGAATAGTTATGATTATGCTGCCATTTGGAAAAGTTAGTTCTTTAATGGGCTTTGTACTTGCAGGAGTGGGCTGTGCACCTATTTTCCCAAGCTTGTTACATGAAACTCCAGAAAACTTTGGTTCAAAACACTCCCAATCTGTCATGGGGGTACAAATGGCCAGTGCATATATTGGAACTACTTTTATTCCTCCCCTTTTTGGTGTTTTAGCATCAAAAACAAGTTTTTTACTCCTCCCATTCTTTACCAGTGTTATTCTTGTGCTTATGTTTATAATGGTACAGCTTTTAAATAAAAAAGTAGATGCACAAAATAAATGACAAAGTTACAAGAAAAATTTTGCACAAATTTTTCTTGTTTTTATATACTGATATTAGGATCTAAAATTGTATAAGGATAAATATTTATATGTTTAATTACAATCCAAATAATTTTGGAAGCAATTATATTGATGTCAGAAACAATTTAATTATTGACACTCAATTTGGAGATGTTAATGGGGATAAATTTCCTGATATTGTTTATTTAATAGGTAACAAAAACCAAAATCCATTTTATGAAAATATAAAAATAGTAATAGAAGATGGAAGAACAAAATATCCATATGTTGTCCCCCTTTTACCTGACTATGACAGGGCATATGACCCATGGGTTATTCTTACAGACTTTGTTGGCAACAGAGTTGAAGATATTTTTATAAGTCTTCCCACTGGTGGAAGTGGAGGGTTAACAGAATATTACATAGTTACATTTTTAAATAATCGTGCTGCATATATCTTAACACCAAATTGGTACAGCACTGTAAATAATACACTTGGATTTGAAGTTATTTATAAGGATTATTACAAGGTAGAGGTTGTAAGTAAAAAACTAGACAAAAGCTTTATCATTGATGTAAGTAGTAGAAAAGATTTTTATGAAGGAACTGTATACAACAAAGTACATAAACTTATAAAACCTTTAAAAGGATTTATATTAGACCCTACCTTTAGCTATCCTATAAAGTTAAACGGCAATGAGCCAACAACTTTAATGGTATTACAAGATATTGCTGGAACAAGTCATGCTGACAGCTTAGGTACTCTTGTGACATACTGGTCATATTCACAAATTGACTTAACCTGGAAACTCAATGCTAGCTTGATAGGTGTACAAATCTAAAAATTTAGTTTTTCTAAAAAACAGGGCTGCCAGACTAATTTCTCAGTAACAGCAGCCCTGTTTTATACTATTTTTTCTTAATGTTTGAAAATAGGATATATTGTATTAAAATTTATATGCTAAGTCCTAGTTTAGCACCTTCATAAATGGCGTCTGTAATATCACCAGGTTTGTTGGCATCCCCAATGACATGTGTCTTTTTCCCAGCTTCTTTCATTGTCTTTTCCAAAGGATTATGAGATTTCACACCTGCTGCTAATATAATGGTATCAAATCCACTTAATGTTTCCTCAATCCCTTCTTTTTCTACTACTACCCTGTCTTTAGAAAGAGCTTTTACTTTTGTTTTTGTTAACATATTGACACCGTATTTTTTTAACCTCTCAATAAGTAAAAAACGCACATCCTGATGTTCTTCCTGAGCAATTGCATCCTTCATTTCTACAATGGTCACCTGGCGGTTTTGATTTGCAAGCATTTCTCCTGTCTCTGCACCAACCTGCCCTCCACCAATGATTATTACCCTGTCACCTGCCAATTTTCTTCCTGCAAGTATATCAATTGCCTGTACAACATCTGCTTCTTCTATACCTTCTAATGGCGGAGAAATTGGTTCACCACCTGTAGCCAACACAACTTCATTAAAATCTGCAACAGTTTGTAAATTTGCTTCTTCACCAAATTTATAAGTAACACCATATTTTTTTCCTAATGTTATATAAGTTTGAACAGCTTTTAAAAGTTCCTGCTTATATGGTGGTCTTGCACCAAAGGCAATTTGTCCTCCAGGTACATCTGCTTTGTCAAAAACTGTAACACAATGGCCACGTTTTGCAGCTACCCAGGCAGTTTCAAGGCCGGCAGGACCTGCACCTATAATAGCTATTTTCTTTTTCACCTCTGGAGGGTTAAACTTCATAATCCCCTCTTTTCCTGTGAATGGATTATATGTGCAAGAAGCTCCTGTATCCCATTCATCCCTGCCTCCTGCCTCTGCACATCTTTGGAGACAGGCCACACAAGGAATTATCTCGTCAATTCGGTTTTCTTTTACCTTGTTTGGAAATTCAGGATCTGCCAAAGAAGGTCTTCCTAAAGATACAAGATCGGCTGAACCTGAACTAATAATGTCCTCTGCAACATATGGATCTACAATTCTTCCTGTCACAATAACTGGAACTTTAAGAACTTCTTTAATAAATGCCGAATTTGAAGCGTTAAATCCAGGAGGTAGTGCTTGAGGAGCCAGTGTTTTGTAACTTGTTCCATATGCGCCACCAATAGAGACACTAATTACATCAGCTCCAGCTTCCTCTAACATTTTAGCTGCTTTTCTAGCTTCCCTTACACTCCAGCTGTCATGTTCTGATTCCTCTGCACTGATTCTAATACTAACAGGAAAGTCCTTGCCACAATTTTCCTTGATTTTCTTTATGATTTCTGTAGGAAATCTCATACGATTGTGAAAATGTCCGCCAAATTCATCTAAGCGTTTGTTTGAGTATGGAGACATAAATTGTGCAATCATGTATTGATGTGCACCATGAAGCTCCACCCCATCGTATCCTGCTTCTTTTGCTCTAACAGCTGCATCAACAAATTTTTTAATTAATTGATAAACTTCTTCAGTACTTAGTTCTCTAGGGATTTCTTTATTGGCAGGACTTGCTACAGAAGATGGGGCAACAGGCTGATTACCAGTAACCATGGAGTAGGAAAGGCGACCTGCATGATGCAATTGACAAAAGATCACCCCGTCATTTTTATGAATCTCTTGAGTTAATCTTTTGTGTCCTTCAATAAAAGAATCATCCCAAATTCCCAATTGACCGGGAAGAGCCATTCCTACAGGGTCCACACATGTAAATTCTGTAACAATTAAACCATAGCCTCCTTTGGCTCTGGCTGTGTAGTAATCAATTGTACGCTGGGAAACTTGTCCATTGGATTCTCCTAAATGTGATCCCATGGCTGGAACGATATAGCGATTTTTCAACTCTACTGTTCCAATTTTTATGGGGGATAAGGATTTAGAAAAGTTCATCTTATCTCTCCTATTCTAAATTATAATTATAATTTAGTATTTCCCGATATTTATCTAATTCAAACGGAATTTTTTAGATAATAGATTATATTCCTTTAATCATTTTCTTTTAAGTTAATTGTAATGTCAAATTCTCCAATTGGAGTGGATAAAGGTAATAGCAAAGCCTTTTCCTTCTCTATAGGAGAAGACTTGTACTCACCTATAAAAATTTGGGGGGGAGTAATATCACAGGTTAAATTTTGCTCTGATAAAAATATAAATGCATTTCCTCCAATGATATTTGCTATTTCACCTAAAGCTGAAGTGGTAAACTTGTCTATTTTATCCATTTCCATACCAGACATGATTTTCACCAATTCCAAAGTCATTTCTTTAGGGAAGCTAAACAAAATTGAGCCTTTTAAATCTCCCTTCACTCCAAGTTTAACATTTGCATCCTTATCGTTTGCCAGCTCTTCTATTAACTTTAATTCACCCCTCTTAGGTTCTATATCAACTAATAGTTGAAAAACTTCCTTTGTTGCTTTATAAAAGGAGTTTATATATTCTGCTTTCATTTATATTTGCCCTCCTTTACTTTTTACATATTCTCCGATTTTCTGATCCATATTTCCAACATGCATAATAAGCCAAGCCATGAGTCTGCCACCAAATTCTTGTATCTTTTCTTCAGTAAAACCTTCTTCTTCAAAAATCTTCACGTAATTATCTATACCTTCTTTAAATTTAGCATGTGCTTCTTTGTGTATTTCAATGTCAGGATAATTAATTTGTTCTTGATAAATCTCTTCTTCATTAAAATGGTCTATTACATAATCTTTCATAAATAGCATTGTCTCTTTTACTTTATCAAGTCTAGCATTCCAATCTTCTTCGCCTCTAATAGTTCTAGTAAAATCTGACACGCGTCTAAAAAGTTCTTCATGCTGCTTATCAATTAGCTCTACGCCTATTTTATACTTGTCTTTCCACATCATTTTAATCCCTCGTTTCCTATT
>JAAYTS010000198.1 GCA_012517995.1 Clostridium sp. | reverse complement strand
AAACAGCATTCAACAAGTAGAATAGTAATCCAGCAGGGAACTAAAATTACATTGACTTTAGATTTAAATGGTATATCAGACTTGCATGATGTAAAAGAAATTGGGGTTAAAATCTATTATCCGCAAGGTAGTTCGGATGTAACTGATTTTTATATAGATTACTTGCGTTTTTAATATATTTTAGAAAGTAATATGCTCCTCATGTAGTAGAGTTAAGATAAAAAGCATTTACTACAAAGAGGAGCATATTTTGTGCGTTTATATAAATGTCAGAGGGCTTTAAATTATAGGAGAAATAATATCCCCTAAAGCGCTGAGAAAATTTAGTTCGTTAAAGCCATATTCTTTTTGTATGATGGGGCAGGATAAATATAATACAGCCGTAACACTTTTATTTTTTATTATTGGTTCAACTAGTAAAGAGTTTAATATTGGTTCGCCAGATTCTGAGTCAATTATATTTACATTGTCCCAATCAAGCATGTATGTTCCAGTTTGAGTCTTAATTACTTTTTCCACAACTTTTTGATTGTAACTTTCTTCATCATTTAGCTGAGATGTTGCTTTTTGATGCATATATGTTTTAAATTTTTTTGAACCTGAATTTAAAATTTTTATTAAAACACAATGTTCTGCTTCAAATATCTCTATTAGTTTTTTTAGAATTTTGTGTATTTTTTCTTCAGTACTTATTTTACTGTTTATTATACTATTTATTTCCAGTATGGCAAGAACATTTCGCTGGTCCTGAACCACATTTCCAGTAATAATTCCTGCAAGAGAGTCCATTCTTTTGCTTATTTTTTGCATTTTAGAAGTCCAGACTGAATACTGGTTTCTGCCGGATTCCTTTGCATGATACAATGCCTGGTCAGCTTTAGCTATAAGTTCATCCTTTAATTGACTGTGTTTAGGATATGAGGATATTCCAAGACTTATAGTAAGGCTGTTTGTTTTTCCCATAAGGTGTGCATTTTCAACAGCACTTCTTAGCTTTTCTGCCATAATTTCCGCATCATTCAAACTGGTATTTGGAAGAACAATGATAAATTCTTCCCCTCCATATCTGCAGAACATATCTGTTGATCTTATATTGTTTAAAATAATACTTCCTACTTTTGCTAATATTTCGTCACCCTTTTGATGACCAAAGTTATCATTTACATTTTTAAATTTATCAATATCAGCCATTATAAAAGACAAGGGCTGTTTATTTTTGCAAGCCTTATTTATGTAAGTTTCAATATTATTTTCAAAATGTTTTCTTGTATAGGCTCCTGTTAATTTGTCAATGGATGAGGCAAGTTTTAAATTATAATTGTCCATTATTATGGCTGATTGCTTTGAAAGGATGTTAATAATATTAAAATTATCCCATGTAAATCTATTAAATATATTATTAGTTGAGAGATAAATATATCCTTTTACATCAAGATTTGAATTTAATGCATATTTTCTTTTTTCTTTAAAGTGTTTTTTTTCTGTGTTAGAAGTATGTATAGGTATACAAATAACAGCTTTAATTTCTCCAGGAAGAGTTATATCTGTATTTCCAATTTTTTCATTAAAGATATCTGATATAAAAATACCCTTAGGATTTTCAGAAGCTTGTTCAATTATATATTGATAGTAACGAGAAGTACTGTTGTTATGGTGTTTTACAAAGACATCTAATTCCATATTATCATTATATTTAAGTATAAATCCTGTATCTGCATATGTTAACTTACAGGAAATCTCTAAAATTTGCTTTAAATTTTGCAAATGATTATTTGAAAAATTAGCAAAAACATCTTTGATTTTTCCTAATGTTGTATTATTTAAATAATCTTTAAAATGCATTTTTTCAGGCAGTAATGAAAGTTGGGAATTTATAATTTCAAAGAAAAATTGTGTTACATTAAAATTACTGCTGTTTTTTTTGTTTATTTGATTATTTAAATAATCCTTATACTCCGATAGTAAATTTAAGCGTATAGATAGTAATCTTTCACGTGGAATATGTCTGTTGTGGGAATATAAGAAAGTTTCTTTGTATTTTTCTGGAACCTGCTGTATAAGAGAATATAATGTATTTAAAGCTTTTGTATAGTAAAAATATGCAGATTTGTTGTTTTTCTTCTCAAAAAAGATATCTCCTAGTGCTTTATATCCCTTCCACTGCATACGCAAAGATTGATATTTTTCATTTAAATCAAGGGCTTCATTAATGTAGTCAATTCCTTCTTTGCCTTTTGTTGCTGCACCAAGAAGAATTAAATATTCTATTTTAAGACGTTGTGTATCTATTTTAGTACTTAAACTGTTGCTTTCGTTGAGAAGCAGAATGGCACTTTCAAATTTTTTTTCTTCAATTAAGACATTTGCAAACCGATGTAATGTTTCCCTTTGTTCTTTTAGGTTAGAGTTATCCTTATATTTAGGGAGTAAATTATAAAATTCAGTAAAGAGAGTGTCTATATCTCTATCAGGAGACATATAATACTCAGACAGTATTTTAATGCTGTAAAGAGAAATACTTTCTAAAGAATCTGAATTTTTGCACAGTTCCATTTTTTCAACAACATGTTCTCTTGCTTCTTTAAAGCTGCCGATTTCATAGTAAAACCTTGCAGCATATTCATAAAAAATTTGTAAATCCAAGCCCCTGTCAGCATTGGATTTTATTTCAACTTTAGCCTTTGTTAGATATTCAAGGGATTTGTCATATTCATCCAATTCTAAGTATGCAAGAAGTATATTTTTATATACTCCAAAAAGAATTGAATATAAATCACTTTCTTTAGACTTTTCTTCACACTTAAAATAGTATTTCAAAGCATTTTTATAATCATCTTCTAATCTGCAGGTTTCACCTAGATTGTCGTAGCAACTAGATATACCTTCTACCAAGTTATTGTCAATATTTATTTGAAGTGATTTATGAAAATATTCCCTTGCTTTTTTATTGTCATTTAAAAATTCAGCAAATACAGTGGCAATATTATTTAAAGGATATGCAACTTCAATATTTTCACCGGATTTTTCAAAAAGTTCTATACTTTTATTATAACAGTAAAGGGCTTTATCTATATTTCCAATTTCTAAATAGTGAGTTCCTAAAACATTGTATAATGTGGCATGATAAAATGAGTACTTTTCATCAGGATATTCTTTAAGGACATTATTAATTATATCAATTGCCTCGGAATTTTTTCTTTTAAAAATATATATCCAGCATATTCTTCTAAGAGATTCTAAGTATCCTTCCACATATCCAATTTCTTTGGATAATGAAAGAGACTCATTTAGAAGAATAAGAGCTTTATTAAAATCATTTTTTCTAGTATATAGAGCACCAATCATTTCTTTGACTTTTGCAATGGTGATTTTATCATCAGAATCTATTGCATACTCTAAAACTTCATTATAACAATCAAAAGCCTTTTGGTTTTCACCATTTTTACGGTATAATTCTCCCATCATTAAAAGAATTTTAATGGTGTGCTCTACAGAAGAAAGTTTTTTTGACAGTTCAATACCTTTTTTAAGGTATGCCATTGTTTGAGCGCTAATGTGAAGTTTTAACATTTTTTCTGCTGCTTTTATTATCAATTTCAAGGCTTTTTCATTGCTGTCAGCTTTTGTACAATGATAAATTAATTCATCTACATTAATTCTTTCTTCTTTAGAGTAAATACTTTCTAAAATCATTGCGTATTGTTGGTGAAGTTCTTTTTTTCTTTTTGAATCTATTTTCATATATATTTCAGTTTTAATATTTTTTGAATGAAAAGCATAGGTATATCCTAAGTCTGACAGTCTTTTTTCAATTAGCTGGTAAGATATTAATTCTTCAAGAATAGACTTTAATGTATTGTGGTTTATTTTAGAAACCTGTTCAAGTACATGAAAATATATAGGAAAATTAAATGCAGAAATTAACTCTAAAACTTTATAAGAGTCTTTTTTCAAGTTGTCAATATGTTTTTGTACCGCTTCTTTTTTGCTTGAAGGTATGTAAAGCATGGAGTAGTCAGCATTATGATCAAAATCTGTACACCAGTTGCCGTAAGAATCTGTGTACAATTTACCATCTTTACACAAAGCTGTAATAACATCAATTATAAAGCCTGGATTTCCTTCAGTATATTTAAAAATTTCTGTAGAAAAGGCTGTAGGAGAATATTTAATACCTAAAAGTTTTTGAATAAATATATTTGTTTCTTTAAATCCAAATTTAGTTAAAGCTATATCTTTAGCAATTTGAGATTTTAAAAATTTTTTAATAAAATTATTTGCAGTTTTATTTTTCTCCAATTCCTTTTTTCTATAAGACAATATTATGCAAAGGGGTATTGTTTTTTTAATATTTGCAAGATAATCTATAAGTTCAAAACTAGCTTCATCCATTAAGTGAGTATTGTCAAATGTCATTATAGCAAGTTTTTTTTCTAATACATTTGAAATAAAAGAAGCTATAGCTATTTTTAAACGCAGCTTTTCCTTTTCAGTAGACAAAGGAGGAGATGGAACTATTCCCTTTAAATGTTTTTCATCAGGAAGCACCTTAACCAATTCAGGACCGTATTTTTCTAAAATGTCGCTATGTGCTAAAGGAATAATTTGATTTAAAATTTGTATAAAAGGTTCATAATTATTTTTATCATTATCCGATGATACACCTGAAAAAACCATTAATTTATCTATATTCATATGAAAGGAGAATTCTTTTAAAAGTCTGGTTTTTCCAATGCCTGTTTCTCCATGAATACAGAAGATTCTATTTTTTGTGCTGTTATTTGCAATTTTGTTTTTCCATTTATATAATTGCAAAATATTTTCTTCTCTGCCAATAAGTTTTGTTTTTGTGATTATTTTTTTAAAAGGCTTTGTATCTAAGGTAAAGGAAGTATTGCAAATTTTTTCAAGTTCTTTAACTACATCAATTACATTTTGATATCTTTTGTCAGGGTTTTCACAGGTTAGTTTATCAATGAGATTTATAAAAGAATCTTTCATATTTAGAGGAATACAGCTTGAGTCAAGAGAGCCTTTTTTGTCAGACTCCCATAATTTCAAAAAATTATTCTTGCCAGGATTTTGCCTTGAAAATAGATAAAAAATAATTACACCTAAAGAATATAAATCAGATAGATAAGTAATTTTATTATCTTTCAAAACTTCAGGTGCTCTAAACTGATGATTGCTTTTTTTTAAGTTAAGAACCAATTTATCAAAATCCGGGCATCCTGATAATCCAGGCAGTATTTTTACTAAAAAGGAATTACTTGATTTAGAAACAATTATGCTTTTAAAATCAAGATTTCCATGATGGTGACCTCTTTTATGCAAGTAGTAGAGTCCACTGCAAATTTGCACAATAATGTTAATAAGGTCTTTAAAATCTAAATCTGATGAAAATTTAAATAAATCTGTACTTTCTATATGTTCAAAGGTACAGAAGTATTGTTTTTTGTAGATATAGTTACCATCTATATTATTAATTACTCCTACACCATATATATATGCAATATTAGGATGATGCAGCGAAGAAAAGGATATAAAATCCTTTTTTATAAAATCAATGGCCTTTGAAGAAATCAAGTCAGAATTTATTATACGTAAAGCTAATTTTTTATTATCATTAAACAAATCAGATACAAGAAAGAATAAATCGTTGGTATTATCTTTAATGTTTGACAATATTTTGTATCTATTATTTATTAAATTCATATGAATTCTCCATTCCTGAATTTATAGTACTAAATATCTTAGAACACAAATTTGAAAAAACATAATTGAAATCATGTGAAATGTTTGTATAATAAGTGCAGAGACTATGATGTCTCCAATATATTATAACATATTGTTTTTTAAGTAGCAATAAGGAACAGCTATGAGTTTGTGTATTTTCATGAATGAAAATATTCCCTGTTTTTTATTGGTTGTATATGTCCTGTTGCTTTTTAAAGAACTTTTTGTCGAATTTTAAGAAGTGTTGAAGTTAGCTTTTATTTTATAAATTTTTAATGTATATTAATTTATGGTGATTATAAAAAGTTACTCCCCTATAAAAATCCCGTGACATTCTCCCTTCTCTTCTTTGGAATGCACGGGTCTTTTTTTTTATATAAAGCTATAGTCTATTTT
>JAAYTS010000197.1 GCA_012517995.1 Clostridium sp. | reverse complement strand
ATGAAGTAGAACAACACATAACAATTAGTGCCGATGGACAAGTGAAATTTTCATCCTTTAACTTTGGATATGGAATGGAGCAATATCAAAAAGGTAGAAGCAGAGAGTTTAATATCGGAAAGCCAGTAGCTAAAAAAATACTAAATGCTGTAAGTGGGTATTTTAGCCAGGAATATATTGAAATATTTGCAACAGATATTGGTGATTGGCATATGGAGATAATCAACACAGATGGAGAGAGCTATCACTTTAGGGGATCACTTTGTGCAGATTTTGAAATTGATGGTATAGACTTATCTGACCTAATTCGTGATGAAATAGGTATAGATGATTTATATGTATTTGATGGGAACTGTAAACCAGATAAGGTGAATAAGATTACTATTAAATATCACAGGGTGACAAAAATAAAACCCAAAGAGCCAATAAGTGAATCAGAAGAATATGTGACCTGGGACTACAAGGAAAGCATAATAATTGATAGGAAGACTGAAACTATTGAACATATACAAAATATTGGCTCAGGGTGTATTATTTCACGAAAATTTCAAGTTCAGGGAGGAGTAGAGGCACTTCTTGATGATTTAGATGCAGAAAGCTTGTTTGAAAGCATTGAAGGAAATCCACCAGATGTGATTGAAACCCCAAACGAAACAAAAGATTATGAAATTGTTATAGATTTTGAAAGAGGAAGCCAACGAACTATTAAAGGAACGTTCGATAAAAAAGGACTTCCAGAAGATTGGGCAGATTTTGCAGAAAATATTTTGAATTTTATATTATTTTATGGCTTAGGTGAAATACTTGATTCATCTGTTTATAATTTTATTAAAAGGCGTAAAGATGAGTACATATATTGCAGCGTAACTTTCGATGAAGGTTATAAAACTTATTATTATAAAACCGATGATGACAGCATTAAGGTTGGAGATCTTGTTATGGTTCCTGCGGGGAATGATAATCATTTGGCTGTTGTAAAAGTTGTAAATATTGAATACTTCCAAGAGAAAAATGTACCATTACCCCTTAGTAAAACAAAGAATATTGTTAGAAAATGTACCGATGAAGACTTTGAATAATGGGTTATGAGATTGGGGGAGAAATGATGGATATTGAAGATTTGATTAGGGATTTAAGCGAGACCATTTTAAAGCTATCGACTATATTAGGTAAACCTATTAATAAAGAAAGCTTTGAAATAATAGACCGAGGTGTTCCGCATAAACCAGTACCTCTACCTATTGGAAAAATGGGTGTTTACATGTTTTTGTATAAAGGTAGTTTCTTAAAGATAGGAAAGGCTGGTCCAAAAAGTAATGCAAGATTTTTTAGTCAGCATTACAACCCTAATTCAGCTAGGAGTACATTAGCAGCATCTATTTTATCTGATAAAACAATTGATGGTATAAATATTACGGAATCTAATATTGGAGATTGGATAAAGGAAAATTGTAATAGAATAGATATATTGCTTGATGCTGATTTAGGAATATTTGCATTAGAACTTATAGAAGCTGCATTGCACTATAAATTTGAACCATTATATGAAGGGTTTATAACCCAAAGATAGGGAGACCTGAAATGGATAGAAGAGCAATCTACGTTTTGAAAAAGACGGATGATATTGATTTTTCAAGTATTGCAATGGATGTACATATACATGAAGACCATATAAGGTTTTTTGATACCAACAGAGGACATATGATTGTTGGTGAGGTCATTCATGAAGATAAGAATAAGTTTAAATTTCTTTCTAAAGGATATGCACCTGGAATATGGGAATTTAAACTTTTGACTATTGAATATTTTAAAGAAAAGTTTTATAAAAGCGTAACTAATGGAAAGATTATAACTGAAAAAATTCATACAACAGATGACTTACATCATTGGTATCGTAGGGAATTTAAGGTTTAATGGCTTTTAATATCAGACTAATATTATTAATAGACCTATTCCCACTTACTGATACCTTTAAAAGAGCCATTGACATATTCCCGATTACCGAGAAAACAGAAAAAAGTGAAAATCTAGTCGAAACAGTATAAAACATCAATCCGAACGGGTCGTTGCACGTTGAGTGGTCAGGTTGGATATAGGTACGCAGTTTTATATATATGTGTTATTATAGTAGTATTACTGGCATAAGAGAAAAATGAGGAGCGATAATGTGGGGAAAATTGACAGACTATATGCGATAACTTTATATTTATTAAATATCGGTAAAGCTACAGCCGCCGAATTATCACGAAAATTCGAAGTGTCAGTCCGTACAGTTCAACGTGACATAGACTCATTATGCCAAGCCGGAATACCCATAGTCGCTGAAATGGGAGCAAAGGGTGGTTATTACATTGCTAAGAACTTTCGCATGGATGCACATATGGCGACAAATGAGGATTACACCTTTATTCTTACTGCCCTAAAGGGACTTTCTTCAGCAATGAATAGCTCAAAAATTGATGCAACTCTACAAAAAATTGCTTCATTAACGAAAACTTCCGATAGTGGAATTATCCTTGATTTTTCAACTTTACATGAGGGTGATAGTCAGCTCATGCAAATACTCCAGGATGCTATACGGACAAAGCACCCTGTCAGTTTTGAATATACAAATGCTGACAATATAACAAGATTACATACCGTTGAGCCTATAGCTGTCGTATATCGGTGGTATGCATGGTACTTACTTGCTTATTCTACTGTGAAGAATGATTACAGAACCTACAAGCTTATTCGGATGAGAAATGCTGAAATAGTTGATGCTGTTTTTACAAAGGAGCATAAAAACGCAGAAATCATATTGCGAGACAATGACAAACAGATGCCTCAGAAGCTTACTGAAATAACAGTTCGCTGCAAATCCGAGGCGCGATCTAAAGCTATTGAATATTTAAATGGGAAAATAATATGCGAATATGATAATGGAGATTGTGACATGACATTAAATGTTATCGAAAATGAACACTTCTGGTTTGGAACACTGTTATCGCTGGGAATTGGATTGAGATTATAACACCGGAGCATATCAGGCACCGTGTACTTGAAGCGTCGAAAAAAATAGTTTCGCTGTATCAAAAACTATGACATACTGTTGTCGTAATTCTTTCGTTATAATTGATGCATAAAGTAATGGGGGTGCCTTATGACGATACAAGAAATTAAAGAAAGTTACGGAATTTGCGGCTTAGTTTGCTCACTTTGCAGCTATAACACAAACTGTTCAGGCTGCAAATGCAAAAAAGAAAATTGTGAGATTAAAGCATGTTGCACTGAAAAAGGATTGAATTACTGCTTT
>JAAYTS010000196.1 GCA_012517995.1 Clostridium sp. | reverse complement strand
TTATTACATGCTATTGCCACATTAAGTCACAAGACTCTTGGAGGCTGGCAATTTGGTCTTAGATATTTTATAGATATGCTTCCTATGGCTTTTTTATATGTTTTAATTAAAAGCACAAAAGTTAATGAGTTTAAGAAATATCAACTTTCAATAACGTTATCCACGGTACCTTTAATAATATTTTCAGTGGCATTAAATATATATGGTACCTTATGGCTTTTCTTGGAGTGGTAATTTAAACTAGATAGGGGTTTTTAAAACTGCTAAAATGGTTTATACTTTACTAAATGTTAATAGTTATTTAATAAGCTTAAAAACTAAAGATAATGGGAGTGTTCAATGTGAATAAAGTTGTTAAAGAACTGCTGGATAATATGGAAAAAGTCATTGTAGGTAAGAGATTTGTACTAAAACACTTTCTTGTAGCACTGTTAAACAATGGTCATGTATTAATTGAAGACGTTCCGGGAGTTGGGAAAACCCAGATTGTAGGATGTCTTGCTCGTTCTGTAAACGGTGTTTTTAATAGAATTCAGTTTACACCGGATGTAATGCCTTCCGATGTAATGGGTTTTTCAATGTTTAATCCTTCCACAAGGGAGTTTGAATATAGGGAAGGTGCAGCTATGTGTAATTTTTTGTTGGCTGATGAAATAAACAGAGCTTCACCTAAAACCCAATCCAGCTTACTGGAAATTATGGAAGAGTATCAAGTAACGGTGGATGGAAAAACATATCCGCTGCCTAAACCTTTTATGGTACTAGCAACTCAAAACCCCATTGAAAGTTTTGGAACATACCCATTGCCGGAAGCTCAAATGGACAGGTTTTTTATAAAATTATCCATAGGTTATCCTGAAAAAGATGAAGAAAAACTTATTATAGACAGATTTGGGGCAGAAAACCCTCTGGAAAAATTAAAACCTGTTTGCAGTACTTCTGATTTACTTGAATTACAAGAAGAAGTAAAAAGAATTAGAGTAGAAGATAGCTTGAAATCATATATTGTTGATATTGTAAATGAAACAAGAAAAAGTCAATATGTTATTGCGGGAGGAAGTCCAAGGGGAAGTCTTAATTTGTACAGGGCTTCAAAGGCTTGGGCATACATTAACGGCAGAGATTATCTTTTGCCTGATGATATCCAGCAGATGGCAATACCTGTTTTATCTCACAGAATAATTATGAATCAGGAAGCAAAGATGAATAGTATCACTGCTGACGATGTTGTAAAAGAGTCGCTTTTAAATGTGGAAGTTCCCGTATTAGAATTAGCACACTAATGCGTTAAGGGTGTACATTATGGTTAAATTTATTGTGTACTTTTTAATGATAGTTTTTATGTCTTTGTATAATTATATACTTGCTGGAGAATCTAGCATATTGATTTTATATGCTCTTATTTTCGTACCTTTATTTTCGGCAATTTTTACATACCCTGTAAAAGCTAGAATTGAGATTTCTTTTCAGATTCCAAAGGGAGAACTTGAAAAAGATAGTGCGGCAGATGTCAAATTAACTATAAAAAATAACTCTATTTTTCCTGCACCCTTTATAATTATTTCCTTTGTTGAATCGTTAAATCTCAGTATTTCTAATTCTAGCAATATAAGTGTTTTTTTAGGGCCTATGCAATCAAAATCTATAACAGTTAAGTATAAAGCAAAATATAGGGGTGTAGCCAAAATAGGTATTAAAGATATTGTACTTAAAGATTATATGGGGTTTTTAAAAATTCCTCTTTTAGAAGATGTGCAAAAAAAGCAAAGCATTAGGGAAGTGATAGTAACTCCTAGGCTTGTTCATATTAAACCTAGCAATAAAATACTGAGAAGTTCAAATAATGTAAAAGAAGATACAGAAAATTTGTCAAATAATTTTTTAATTTGGAGTGGCGAGCCAGGGTATGAATTCAGGGAATATGTACCTGGGGATCCTTTACAGAAAATACATTGGAAACTTTCGGCTAAATATGAGACCTTAATGGTTAGAAAAAATGAAGGAATTAGTGATGGGAAAAAACTTCTTATTATAGACCCTTATATTAGTTTAGGAGAAAGAGAGAGAGATTTATTAAAAAGCAAAAAGAATCATAATACAGAAGAAATTTTAATGATTGAAGAAAAAATACTTGAAGGTGTAATTGCAATAGCAAATTTAAATGTCACATTTGGGAAAGAAATTGACATATGCTTACTTGAAGGGGATAAATGGAATAAATATTTTCTGACAGATGCAAAAAGTATTTTGTGGCTTAAATACAAACTTGCACATTTTGAATTTAAATGGTCTTTAGATTCTGAAGATTTAAAAAGGATTCCACCAGTAGATGTTATTGCCAAAGATGGGGATAAACATAATTCTAAAATTGGTGACACTATTATTTTTACAGGGACAGAAGATGAGTTATTAGTAAATGAAATTAACAAACTATTAGATTATGGAGTTGCTGTAAATATAGTGATGATAGAAAATTCTAAAGATAATGAAGATGGTAAAAAAGATGTTTTGTATTCAAAAATGATGCTAGATAATCTTTGGGTAATAGATGTAAAAGAAGATTTTGATAAGGCCTTTTTATAGTTTTTATTGCCATTTTACTTATTTTCAAGGAGATTATGCTATGAAAGATAAATTAAAAGATTACAAAAACTATATACTGCCTATTTTATTTTCTATTGTAGCAGCTTACTGGTGCATGAGTGCTTTATTTGGCACATCTGTAATTGAGATACCTGTTATTATATTATTGTCAAGTATTTTTTTATTTACTTTATGCATATATGCAAAAGACAAAGGAATAAAAGGGGGAGTGATCTTTACCCTTATTAGTATTATTTATGCGATTTTTAGCTTAGCTATTATAGGGAGATTTCAAGTTGCATTAGGTATAGACTATATTGTATGGTTTATAAGAATTACGTCTGGAGACGACTATATGCATGTTGCGGAATTTTCTTATGGGACTGCATTATTGGCATCATATTTTTTTTCATGTACAATTTTTTATTTTACATGTATTCGGTTTAGAGTACTTTCTATTTTTTTAATTGGAATTGTTCCACTTCTATTTCATTCAGCCAAGACAGATAGCAGTATTGGAGTTTTTCTTGTAATTTTTCTAATTTTATTTTTTATGTTGTATATTGATAAAGCCAGAAGAGATAGTACTTATGGGCAAAAGGAAGGCTTTTTTCAAATTGATAAATGGTATTTAAGTGCAGCTGCTATTTTTGTTTTAATACCTGTGTTTTTTTCCATAATACTTCCTAAACCCAATATAAGGCCAAAGCTTGCAGATTTAAACAGGATAATAAGTGAAGCCATAGACACTGGTAATTTAACAGTTCGAAATATTATGCGTAACAATGAACTTTTAAAGCTGTTTAATCCCTTGGATTTTAGCGGAAAAAGAGATATAGGTCCTATTACTGCACCTTTAACAGAAGATGTATTATTTGAAGTTAGAGCACAAGAACCTCTTTATTTAAAAACCGGTAGCTGGGACAAATATGAAAATAACCAGTGGATGATAGAAAATAAATCTTTAATGGAAGGGCATTACTTAGAGAAAAATATTACAAGGCTTATGAAGCTTGATGCCATTGTAAAATTTGTTGAAAGATTGGAAGATGTGGAAGGGGTGGACAAGAGCCTTGATGAATTAACTAATATTGCTTCTAATGATAGGTATTCGCTAGTTTTAAATAAAGAACGGGAAGCTGTTATTGAATCAAACTATCCTATAGAAAGTATTTTCATGACAACTGATGGAGTGACAAAAGTAGGACTTATTGATGGCAGAAGTGTATATAAAAATGAACTTGGTTTTTGTTTTTTAGACAGAAAAGAAAAGCCTTATAGCTATGACAGATATGCTTTTAATTATGTGTCTAAAGACTTACCCTATTTATCAAAAAAGTTTCAAATTATGAAGTTATTAAATAAAGATTTAGTGAATTTGCTATTTGAATATAAAGATTATATTTTAAAGGATGAAAATATTGGAATTTTAAGATATGAAGAAGGAATGCCGGATTATATTGACAATGAGGGAAGAATACTAGATGAAGCTATAGAAGAAATGAATATTGCCTATGATAATTTTACCAGTTTGCCAAAAGGATTGCCAAAACGCATATACGTATTGGCAGAAAGAATTGTTTCAGGGAAAAAAAGTGATTATGAAAAGGCGGTAGCAATTGAACAGTTTTTTCACAATTCGGGATTTGTATATGATTTAGCCCCTCCTAAAAGTCCTTATAATAAGAATTATGTAGATTTCTTTATTTTTGAAAGCAAAAGGGGAATATGTATTCATTATGCAACTGCAATGGTTATTTTGGCAAGGGCAGCAGGGTTGCCTGCCAGATATGTAGAAGGATATGTAGCAAAAGAATTGGATACAAAAACTGGGAAATATATTGTTAGGCAAAAACATGGCCATGCATTTCCAGAAGTTTATATAGCTGGCTATGGGTGGATGATATTTGAACCCACTGTTTCAGATGAAGATGGAAGTGAATTTACAATATTTCTGGCAAACATATATAAAAAAGTAAAAGCCACATCTTCTTACCTTTGGACTTTGTTTTTGGATACACCTTTGTGGGTAAAATTTTTGCTAATACCATATTTATTTTTTAATTTTTGGGTATTTGTAAGGATGTTTATTTATATTAAATATAGTTTGTGGGAGAAAAGAGTTTATAAGTATAATGGGAAAAAAGCCCTTGAAAGTATTTTTAGGAAAATGGAAGCTACTTTAAAAAAGATAGGTCTTGGTATAAAAAAACACGAAACTCCTTCAAAGTATGCAGATAGGGTTTTTGAAGAAGAAAATTTATATATATACAGTTTTATAGAGAGTTTTAATAAATGTAAATATGGAGGAATAGAACCTTCCAAAGAAGATGTAAAAAGAGGCGTGGATACGTTTAAAGATATTAAAAAGCATGTAAAAAGAAACAGTGGGAGAATAAAATCAATATTTATTTAAGGCTTATTTTAGCTCATCTAAGGACAGATAAAATCCCGGTACAAATTTTTCCATAAAAAAGTCAACTTCTGAAAGCTCTAATTTTGAGATATGTGAATATAATGACTTTTTTGCTTCTTTAAACTCATTATTGCCTGATTTCTCCTCTTCAATGCATTTTAAATATGCAGAAATTTTATCAGCTGCTTTTACCAAAATCCATTCTTCTTTTTCATTTTGAGTAAATATGTCCCTATACACATCCTGCATTTCTTTAGGCAGCATGGATAGGATTTTTTCATTTGCCTTATTTTCTATACCTTTAAAAACCTCTCTCATTTCCTGGTTAAAATATTTAATGGGAGTGGGAAGGTCTCCAGTTATTGTTTCACTCGCATCATGATATAGAGCTAAAAGTGCACATCTGTCAGCATTTATAGTTCCATTAAAATACTTATTTTTAATTACAGCTAGAATATGGGCAATCATTGCAACTTGCAGGCTGTGCTCGGCAATATTCTCTGTACAGGTATTTTTCATAAGACTCCAGCGGTTTATGTATTTGAGTCTTGATAAAAAAGCCATGAAGTTGTAAGTAGCGGCTTTTTTATTTTGATTTTCTTTCATTTTAAAATCAGTCCTTTTTTAAGTAATAATAAAATTCATATAGATTATTATAGCACGAATTTAAAAATCTTCTATTAAAAATTTTTTAACCGAATACTCCTTTTAAAACCAAAAAAAGAATATTTTACAACAATTGAGGATAATAAAATTTTGTGGTATAGTTATACTTAGGGTTTATGTGTTTTTTGTAGAAATAAATAAAACACTGGCGAATACCCTTTAACCATATCTAAAAAATTACCTATGATAAAGTAAAGGTGGTAGCTAAAACTATGGCACCGAAGAATAAAACAAAATACCAAAGAAAAAATATCAAAACAAAGAAAAAGTATGCTTTTTTTATTTTAATTGAACTTTTGTTAATTGGAGCACTTTATTTATTTAAAAGTGTTGCTTTACGAGCTTTAATTTTAATGGCTATTTTGTTTTTGCCGGTTTTTTTAAGCATGTATAAAAAATCTGGTAAGAGCAAATCAAAAAAAATAGAAAATTCTAAATACAATCATCCAAAAGTAAATTTCAATGAAAATAATGAATATTATATTGAAAAAAAGAATTATAAGTTAGAAAAGCTTGATAACAAAAATATAAATTTTATTATAGACAAAGATGAGGAAGAACAAAGCCGACCTTTAAAAGATGAGAATGATGAACTTAGGGAAAAAGTACTTAGTTGGGTTGAAACAGTTGATTATTCTGCTTCTATTTTTAAAAGAATTATTGATAATTCAAAAGAAGAGATGGAAAAGGATGATAAAAAATGTGAAGATGAAAAAAGCAGTTCTTTGCATGGGAATTTTAAGAAAGATAAAGAGGTTAGCTTTGACAAATATGAAAAGGAATTAGAAGAAGAGTATGTAGAAGAATATATAGAAGATGAGATGCCCGATGATATAGAAGAGGAATATATAGAAGATGAGATGCCCGATGATATAGAAGAGGAATATATAGAAGATGAGATGCCCGATGATATAGAAGAGGAGTATATAGAAGATGAGATGGCTGATGATATAGAAGAGGAGTATATAGAAGATGAGATGGCTGATGATATAGAAGAGGAGCATATAGAAGATGAGATACCAGATGATATACAGAGCCCTCCTATAGAATTATTGGAAGAGCCTGGTTATGAAAAAAATTCTGTTTTAGCAAAATTTAATGCAAGGAAAAATGCTGAAAAGCTTATTAATACTTTAAATAGTTTTGGGGTTAAAGCTAAAATTATAAATATAAGTGAGGGACCATCAGTAACAAGATATGAGCTTCAGCCTGATTATGGAGTTAAAGTAAGTAAAATTGTAAGTCTTACAGATGATATTGCGCTGAATCTTGCCGCACCTAGTGTGAGAATAGAAGCACCTATACCAGGAAAATCAGCCATTGGTATTGAAATTCCAAATAAAAAGGTTATGCCAGTATTACTAAGAGAAGTAATTGAATCCCAAGATTTTTTAAATCATCCGTCAAAGCTTGCTTTTGCTGTGGGAAAAGATATTGCTGGGACATCGGTTATAGCGGATATTGCCACAATGCCTCATTTACTCATTGCAGGAGCTACTGGCTCAGGGAAAAGTGTCTGTATAAATACATTGATAACCAGTTTGATTTATAAATCCACTCCAAAGGAAGTGAAATTTTTGATGGTAGATCCTAAGATGGTAGAACTTGGGATATACAATGGGATACCCCACCTTTTAATTCCAGTGGTAACTGATCCTAAAAAAGCTGCAGGAGCATTAAATTGGGCGGTACAAGAAATGACAAACAGGTATAAACTTTTTGCAGAAAATAGTGTAAGGGATTTAAAAGGCTATAATAACATAATGATAAAAGAAGGAAAAGAAACTCTTCCACAAATAGTAATAATTATTGATGAACTTTCTGACCTTATGATGGTAGCCCCTAATGATGTGGAAGATTGTATATGCAGATTAGCGCAGATGGCAAGAGCTGCAGGAATGCACTTGGTAATTGCAACCCAAAGACCTTCTGTAAATGTAATAACAGGTGTAATAAAAGCCAACATTCCTTCAAGAATATCATTTGCAGTTTCATCCCAAGTAGATTCCCGGACAATATTAGATATGTCAGGTGCAGAAAAGCTTTTAGGAAAAGGAGATATGTTATTTAGTCCTTTAGGCATGTCAAAACCTATAAGAGTTCAAGGGGCTTTGATAACTGATAAAGAGGTAGAGTCAATAGTTTCTTTTATAAAATTAAAAGCAACTGCCAAATATGATGAAGATATTCTAAAGGAAATAGAAAGTCAGGCAGAGCCAACAAGGCAGGATGACAGTTTTGATGATGAGCTTTTGCCTCAAGTAATAGATATGGTTATTGAGCAGGGACAGGCGTCTACTTCATTAATACAGAGAAAGTTTAAATTAGGATATTCCAGAGCAGCGAGAATACTAGACAGCATGGAAGCACAAGGGATTGTAGGGCCTTTTGAAGGAAGTAAACCCAGGAAGGTTTTAATCACCAAAAGCCAGTGGAAGGAAAGAGAGATGTAAAATTATAATAAATAAAAGATAAAAAAATGAGCCATTAGGAGCGGTCAGATAGGGATTTATAATTCCTGAAAAATTCGGCATAGTCGTTGATATTCGTCTATGCCGTTTTTTCGTTTATTTTGGTAAGTCGATAGCGCCAATGCAGTTATAGAAAATTTGAATCCGCTGGGTTCTGCGGCCATCTACCTTTTCAGCCTTGAATACTATAATTTTGTCAATGAACTCTCGGATAATCTCTGCATCCAATTCTGTAATTTCTGTGTACT
>JAAYTS010000195.1 GCA_012517995.1 Clostridium sp. | reverse complement strand
TTAAAAAGTTTACAATTTTCTGGTGGCTATAACGAGAAGGTCACACCCGTTCCCATACCGAACACGGAAGTTAAGCTTCTCAGTGCCGATGATACTTGGATGGAGACGTCCCGGGAAAGTAGGTCGCTGCCAGATTTATATCAAGACTCTGAGTTAATTCCTCAGAGTTTTGTTTTTTTAAAAAAATAAAATTAAATATAAAAAAGTTCTTGCAAAATTAAAAAAAGTGTAGTAAAATATTGAATGTTGTGACAAGACATACGATGAATTGGGAGATTGCTGTACTAGATACAGGTAACTTCTAAGGAGAATGTCCGATTCTAGAAACCGGGCGACAAGTCACTGTACATTTTGTAATGTGTAAAAAGTGTAGGAATTGACTAAGTACAGCTCAGGTTAAGTACCCTAAAGAGAGGGATTATTGCCTGAGTTTTTAAATAACCTAAAAAGAAACACCCGGCATAGTGTACAGATAGTTGCTTGTTGTACGTAATAATTATAAGGAGGATTATGTATGGCAAACAAACAAAAAATCAGGATCAGATTAAAAGCATTTGATCATCAGATTCTTGACCAGTCAGCTGAAAAAATAGTTGAGACAGCGAAAAGAACAGGAGCTAGTGTGTCAGGGCCAGTGCCACTGCCTACTGAAAAAGAAATAATTACTATATTAAGAGCTCCACACAAATACAAAGATTCACGTGAGCAGTTTGAAATGAGAACTCACAAAAGACTCATTGATATACTTCTTCCAACACCTAAGACTGTTGATTCGCTAATGAGACTTGATTTGCCAGCTGGGGTTGATATTGAAATCAAGTTATAGGAGTTGTGAGGAGAAAGGTCATGTTCACAAATTTGCAAGGAAATAAAGTGAACCAATAACCAATAGGAGGGAACAATGATGGGAAAATTTATATTAGGCAAGAAAATAGGAATGACACAAGTTTTTACTGAAGACGGTTTAACAGTGCCAGTAACAGTAATAGAGGCAGGTCCTGTTACTGTTGTTCAAACAAAAACTGTTGAAACGGATGGATATACAGCTGTAAAAGTTGGATATGAAGATGTAAAGGAAAAAGCATTAAACAAACCTGAAAGAGGTACATTTTCTAAACATAAAATATCTCCAAAAAGATATTTAAGAGAATTTAGAGTTAGCGATACAGAGGGTTTTGAAATCGGACAGGAAATTAAAGTAGCGGATGTATTTAAAGAAGGAGATAAAATAGACGTAACAGGAGTATCAAAAGGTAAAGGATTTGCAGGTGCTATAAAGAGACATGGATACTCAAGAGGACGTGAAACTCACGGTTCACATTACCACAGAGGAGTAGGAGCACTTTCAGGATGTGCTGACCCAGGAAAGGTTTTTAAAGGAAGAAATCTTCCAGGGCATATGGGAGCAGAAAGGGTTACAGTTCAAAATCTTAATGTGGTAAGAGTGGATTCAGACAGAAATTTACTATTAGTTAAAGGTGCAGTGCCAGGAGCTAAAGGTGGATTTTTAATAATTAAGGACGCAGTTAAAGCTGGTAAGTAAACTGGACGAAAGGAGGAATTCAAATGCCAAAAGTTGATGTTTTTGATATAAACGGCAAAGTAATTGGTGATATTGAGCTTAATGAAAATATATTTGGTGTTAATATTAATAAAGGAGCTGTTCACCAGGTAATAGTTAACCAATTGGCAAATAAGAGGCAGGGAACACAGTCTGCTAAGACAAGAAGTGAAGTCCGTGGTGGTGGAATAAAGCCATGGAGGCAAAAAGGAACAGGAAGGGCAAGACACGGAAGCATACGTTCACCTCTGTGGATAAAAGGTGGAGTTGTATTTGCACCAAAACCAAGAAGCTACCGTTATACACTGCCTAAAAAAGTAAGAAGGCTTGCATTAAAATCAGCACTTTCTTCAAAGGTTGCTGAAAATAAAATTGTTGTTTTGGATTCACTGAACTTAGATTCAATTAAAACAAAGCATATGGCAGAGATATTAAATAATTTAAAAGTAGATGAAAGTGCAGTTATAGTAATTCCAGAAAAGAATGAAAACATTGAAAAGTCATCTAGAAATATACCTGGTATAAAGACATTGCTTGTTAATACAATAAATGTTTATGATATTGTAAAACACAGTAAATTTATTGTAACTAGAGAAGCAGTATCTAAAATAGAGGAGGTGTACGCATAATGAAATTTGCTGAAGATATTATAAAGAAGCCATTTATTACAGAAAAGAGCAATATAGAAGTGGCAGAGGGTAAGTACACCTTTGTAGTTGATAAAAATGCTACAAAAACTGAAATAAAGAAGGCTGTTGAAAAATTATTTCAGGTTAAAGTTTTAAAAGTAAATACTCTCAATTTTAAAGGAAAGAGAAAAAGAATGGGAGTGCATGAAGGACAGAGACCTGATTGGAAAAAGGCAATTGTAAAGATTGACACTGATCCAAAGCCAGTGACTTATATTGAAAAAGGTGGAAAAGAAGCGGTTATTAACAAGAAGTTTAAGGCATCCATCGAAGAATTTGGAGCTACACAGTAGAATTGATCTTGTGATGTAAGATTGATAAAGGAGTGAAAAAATGATATGGCGACTAAAAAGTACAAACCAACTTCTCCAGGCAGAAGATTCATGTCAGTATCTACTTTTGAGGAAATAACCAAAAAAGAACCTGAAAAGTCTTTAGTGGTGCCTTTAAAGAAGAATTCTGGCAGAAACTCATATGGAAGAATAACAGTCAGACATAGAGGCGGTGGAGTAAGAAGGAAATATAGAATAATAGATTTTAAAAGAGATAAAGACGGTATAAAGGCAAAAGTTGCATCCATTGAATATGACCCAAATAGGACAGCTAATATTGCATTATTACACTATTTTGATGGTGAAAAGAGGTATATAATAGCGCCTGATGGTTTAAAGATAGGAGATATTGTAGAATCAGGTGCAAATGCAGACATAAGACCTGGAAATGCATTGCCTATTAGTAATATACCTGTAGGAACAGAAATACACAATATTGAGCTTAAACCTGGTAAAGGTGCTCAACTTGTAAGGGCAGCAGGTAACTCAGCTCAATTGATGGCTAAAGAAGGAAAATATGCTCAGATAAGACTTCCATCCGGTGAAGTTAGAATGGTTAATTTAAAATGTAAAGCTTCCATTGGGCAGGTAGGCAATATTGAAAACGAAAACATCACTGTAGGTAAGGCTGGCAGACAAAGATGGCTGGGTAAAAGACCAAGCGTAAGAGGGGTAGTTATGAACCCTGTTGATCACCCACATGGTGGTGGAGAAGGTAAATCACCAATTGGAATGCCAAGTCCTGTTACACCTTGGGGTATGCCTACATTAGGATACAAGACCAGAAAGAAAAATAAAGACTCTGATAAGTACATTATAAAGAGAAGAAGTAAAAAATAGTTTTTAAGAAGTGGCTTTTCCTTCTCTATATAATCAGTGAATGAAAGGAGGACATTGATAATGAGTAGATCCACAAAAAAGGGACCATTTGTTGCACCGAAGCTTCTTTCAAGAATTGAGGAAATGAATAAAAATAATGAAAAGAAAGTGCTAAAAACATGGTCAAGAGCATCTACCATATTTCCACAGATGGTTGGACATACAATAGCAGTGCATGATGGAAGAAAACATGTGCCTGTGTATATAACAGAGGATATGGTTGGACATAAATTAGGTGAATTTGCTCCTACAAGGACTTTTAGGGGTCATGGGAGCCATACTGAAAGGTCAACAGCGTTAAAGTAAGCGAATTCATTATGAAAGGAGGAATTCCAGTTGGCAAAAGAAATTATTTCTAAAAAAGAACTTCTTAAAGATAAGGAAAAAGCTTCAGAAGTTTATAGTAAAACTCATAGAAAATCAAATAAACCTGCTTTGCTTACTAAAAAAGAAAAAAGAGCTTTAGGAATTGGTAAGGATCAGGGGATTGCAACACTTAAATATGCAAGAATAGCTCCAAGGAAAGTTAAGATTGTTTTGGATCTTATAAGAAATAAAGATATAGATGAAGCTTATGCAATTTTAAGATATACACCAAAAGCTGCATCGGAGATACTATTTAAGCTTTTGGAATCTGCAGAAGCAAATGCAGTTAATAATAATGAGTTAGACAAAGATGAATTATATGTGGCTGATTGTTTTGCCAATCAAGGTCCTACTCTAAAAAGAATAAGACCAAGAGCTCAAGGCAGAGCCAGCAGAATAAGAAAAAGAACAAGTCACATTACCATAGTAGTTAAGGAAAGAGATTAATGTGAAAAGGAGGGTGGATAATGGGACAGAAAGTTAATCCACATGGGTTAAGAATTGGAATTATAAAAGACTGGGATACAAAATGGTATGCTAATAAAAAGACTTTTAGCGATTTTCTCATTGAAGATGTTAAGATAAGAAATTTTATAAAGAAAAAACTTTATACTGCAGGTATTGCTAGAATAGAAATTGAAAGAGCAGCTAATAAAGTAAAGGTTAATGTTCATACTGCAAAGCCAGGCCTTGTAATTGGAAGAGGCGGTTCAGGAATTGACGAATTGAGAAAACAATTAGAAAAACTAACGCAAAAGAGTGTGCTTATTAATATAACAGAGATTAAAACGCCAGAACTTAGTTCACAGATAGTAGCTGAAAACATAGCATCACAACTTGAAAAAAGAATTTCTTTTAGAAGAGCTATGAAACAGGCAATGGCAAGAACTATGAAACTAGGTGCAAAAGGGATAAAAACTCAAGTTTCAGGAAGATTAGGCGGCGCAGAAATAGCAAGGACAGAACATTACCGTGAAGGAACAATACCTCTACAGACTTTAAGAGCAGATGTAGATTACGGATTTGCTGAAGCGGATACAACTTATGGTAAATTAGGTGTTAAAGTATGGATATATAAGGGAGAGGTTCTTCCAGCTGCTAAGAAGGATAAAAGGCCGGAAGGAGGAGAGAAAAATGCTAATGCCTAAAAGAGTGAAATACAGAAGAGTTCACAGAGGCAGAATGAAAGGTATTGCAACCAGAGGAAATAAAGTGACTTATGGTGAATATGGTATAAAAGCAATGGAGCCAGGATGGATTACAAGCAATCAAATAGAAGCTGCCAGAGTAGCTATGACTCGTTTTATTAGAAGAGGGGGAAAAGTTTGGATTAAAATTTTCCCAGATAAGCCTGTAACACAAAAACCAGCGGAAACACGTATGGGTAGTGGTAAAGGTTCACCTGAATACTGGGTAGCTGTTGTGAAACCGGGAAGAGTAATGTTTGAAATTGGCGGAGTGCCAGAAGAAATTGCAAGGGAAGCTCTAAGGCTTGCTATGCATAAACTTCCCATTAGGTGTAAATTCGTGGCACGTGAAGATGAAATGGGTGGTGAAGCAGATGAAAGCTAATGAAATAAGAGATAAATCACAAGAAGAATTACAAAAAGAATTAGTGGATTTAAAGTCTGAGTTATTTAAGTTAAGATTTCAACATGCTACTAATCAGCTTGATAATCCAATGAAATTAAAAGAGGTTAAGAAATCAATTGCTCGTGTTAAGACTATATTAAGGGAAAGGGAACTTAAAGGGATTAAAGTGTAATCCTGAAAGGAGGTAGGCTAAAGTTGTCAGAGAGAGGTTTAAGAAAGACAAGAGTAGGCAAAGTAACAAGCGATAAAATGGATAAAACCATAGTTGTAAATGTGGAAGGTTCAGTAAAGCATCCACTATATAAAAAGTTTGTTAAAAGAACGTATAAACTTAAAGCCCATGATGAAAACAATGAATGCAGTGTGGGTGATATAGTAAGAGTTATGGAAACGCGCCCTTTGAGTAGGCATAAAAGATGGAGACTTGTAGAAATTGTTGAAAAAGCCCGCTAGAGTTATTTTGAAACACCAGAGTTGGTTGAAAGGAGGTTTTAAACATGATTCAGTCAGAATCCATGCTTAAGGTAGCTGATAACACTGGAGCAAAGAAGATAATGTGCATAAAAGTTCTTGGTGGTTCTAAAAGAAAGTATGCAAACATTGGAGACATTATAGTAGCTTCGGTTAAAGATGCAACGCCAGGCGGCGTTGTAAAAAAAGGAGAAATCGTAAGATGTGTTATTGTCCGCTCTAAAAAGGGAGTTAGAAGACCTGATGGTTCATATATTAGATTCGATGAAAATGCAGCGGTAATAATAAAAGAAGATAAAAACCCTAGAGGAACACGTATATTTGGTCCTGTAGCAAGGGAACTAAGAGATAAGGAGTATATGAAAATATTATCACTTGCGCCAGAAGTTTTATAAGAGAGGAGGCGGCTTTAAATGAAAAATAAGATTCATGTTAAAAAAGGTGATACAGTTATAGTTTTAAACGGTAAAGATAAAAACAAAAAAGGCAAAGTAATAAGAACAATTCCCGATAAAAGCATGGTTTTGGTTGAAGGAGTTAACATGGTAAAAAAACATGTAAAACCTAGACCACCTATGCAGCAGGGAGGAATTATAAACCAGGAGTCACCGATACACAGTTCAAAGGTGATGTTGGTTTGTTCAAGATGTGGCAAACCTTCAAAAACAAAAATAACTGTTTACGAAAATGGTTCAAAAGATAGAGAGTGCAAAAGATGCGGTGAAGTAATAGACTCAATAAGAGGACCTAAAAAATAAGTACTCTTATATAGGGAAGGAGGTTGTTTAAATGCCGGGATTAAAAGAAAAATATGTAAAAGAAATTGCACCATCTTTGAAATCAAAGTTTAATTATAAAAGCGTAATGGAAGTTCCTAAACTAGAAAAAGTTATACTAAACATGGG
The DNA here is from genome assembly GCA_012517995.1 of Clostridium sp. Classification (GTDB taxonomy): domain Bacteria; phylum Bacillota; class Clostridia; order Acetivibrionales; family Acetivibrionaceae; genus Herbivorax. Next base: position 6,738 of record JAAYTS010000195.1, on the reverse strand, counting down.
AATTGGAGATGCAAAGGAAGATCCAAAAGCATTAGATGCAGCAGTAAATGACATGATGTTAATTTCAGGTCAAAAGCCTGTAGTCACAAAAGCGAAAAAGTCTGTTGCAGCTTTTAAGCTTAGAGAAGGCATGAAAGTTGGTTGTAAAGTTACTTTAAGAGGAGACAGAATGTATGATTTTGTTCACAAACTTTTAAATGTAGCACTTCCAAGGGTTCGTGACTTTAGAGGAGTACCTGTAAATTCTTTTGATGGAAGAGGAAATTATTCCATGGGCGTTAAAGAGCAGTTGATATTTCCTGAAATTGACTATGATAAAGTGGAAAAGATAAGGGGAATGGATATAACTTTTGTAACAACGGCGAAAACTGATGAGGAAGCAAGGGAGCTTCTTAAGTTAATGGGAATGCCGTTCAGCCAGAGCTAAAAGGAGGGATTGTTGCGTGGCAAAAAAGGCGATGATATTAAAGCAACAGAGGAAACAAAAGTATAAAACAAGAGAGTATAACCGTTGTAAGCTATGTGGACGTCCTCATGCTTACATTAGAAAATTTGGAGTATGCCGTTTGTGCTTTAGAGAACTGGCTTATAAGGGCCAGATACCAGGTGTAAAAAAAGCAAGTTGGTAGATATCTTGTGAAAGGAGGTTAAGCATATGCAGGCAACAGATGTAATTGCAGATATGTTGACCAGAATAAGAAATGCTAGTTCTGCAAAACATGAAACAGTTGATGTACCAGCTTCCAATTTAAAAAGATCTATAGCAAAAATATTATTGGAAGAGGGTTATATAAAAGATATAGAGGAAATAAGTGATGAAAAACAAGGAATTATAAGGATAAAGCTCAAATATGCTCCTACTAAGCAAAGTGTAATTACTGGAATTAAAAAAATTAGTAAACCAGGACTTAGAGTTTATGCAGGAAAAGATGAAGTGCCAAAGGTGCTAGGAGGTTTGGGAATAGCAATAATTTCAACCTCTAAAGGAGTTATGACAGATAAAAAGGCAAGAGCTGAAGGTGTTGGAGGAGAAGTTTTAGCTTTTGTATGGTAGTAAAATGTATCTGAAAAGGGTTCAAAATATTTGGGCTCATAATGTTAAGAACAGGAGGATTGGTTATGTCTAGAATAGGTAAGGCACCTATAGAAATACCTTCAGGGGTTGATGTTAGTATTAAGGATAACAACACTGTTGTTGTAAAAGGTAAAAATGGTGTTTTGACAAAATCATTTCATGAAGATATGATTATTAAAGTAGAAGATGGAAATATTGTAGTGGAGAGACCTTCAGAACTGAAAAAACATAAGTCCCTACATGGATTGACAAGAACATTAATAAATAATATGGTACTTGGAGTAACTGAAGGATTTGAAAAATCCCTTGAAATAAACGGGGTTGGTTACAGAGCACAAAAACAAGGTAAAAAGCTAATACTTACACTAGGTTATTCACATCCTGTTGAGATGGAAGAGCCAGAAGGTGTAACAGTTGATGTACCAGCACCTAACAAGATTACAGTAAAGGGAATAGATAAACAGGCAGTAGGCGAATTTGCTGCTAAAATAAGAAGTAAGAGATTACCAGAGGTTTACAAAGGAAAAGGAATTAAGTATGTTGATGAAGTTATAAGAAGAAAAGAAGGTAAAACTGGTAAGTAGAGGGAGAGTGAGACTGGATGATTAAAAAGCCTGGTAAAAATGTCGCTAGACTTAGAAAACATACTAGGGTGCGTAAAAAAATAAAAGGAACATCAGAAAGACCACGCTTAAACGTATACAGAAGCCTTTCAAATTTTTATGCCCAAGTTATAGATGATACCACAGGAAAGACCCTTGTTGCTGCATCTTCACTAGATGGCAGTATAAAAGGAAAATATAAAACTTGTGGAAATAAGGAAGTGGCTAGAGAGGTTGGCAAACTTCTTGGACAAAAGGCAATTAAAGAAGGTATTAAAAAAGTGGTGTTTGACAGAAGCGGATACTTGTACCATGGAAGAGTAAAAGAGTTTGCAGATGGTGCAAGAGAAGCGGGATTAGAATTTTAAGTAAGGAGGGAGAACAAATTGCAACGTATTGATGCCAGTGTATTGGATTTGAAAGAAAAAGTAGTTAACATAGGGCGTGTAACCAAGGTTGTTAAAGGTGGTAGAAACTTTCGTTTTAGTGCCTTGGTAGTAGTAGGAGACGAAAACGGTCATGTTGGTGCTGGTATAGGAAAAGCTGCTGAAATACCTGATGCTATTAGAAAAGGAATAGATGCTGCTAAGAAAAATCTTATTAAAGTACCAATTGTGGAAACAACAATTCCACATGAAATGATGGGAGTATTTGGTGCTGGAAAAGTGCTTTTAAAGCCGGCCGGTCAAGGTACTGGAGTTATAGCTGGAGGTCCTATAAGGGCGGTATTGGAGTTAGCAGGCATTAAGGATATCAGAACAAAATCATTAGGATCAAATAATCCGATTAATATGGTTAAGGCAACTATTACAGGTCTCTCTCAGCTAAAAACTGTCGAAGAGGTTGCTAAACTTCGTAATAAAACTGTTGAAGAAGTATTAGGTTAGGAGGGGACTTTGGTGGCAAAACTCAAGATAACTTTAGTAAGAAGTACCAGTAAGTTAAAAAAGCCTCAATTAGCAACTTTAGAAGCTTTGGGCTTGAGAAAAATTGGTGCTTCCGTAGAGCAAAAGGATAATCCTCAAATTAGAGGTATGGTGAAGAAAGTCGAACATGTATTAGCTGTGGAAGAAATATAAAGGGAGGTGTAATCAATGAAGTTATTTGAATTACAGCCTGATAAAGGATCTAAAAAGCTACCTAAGAGGAAAGGAAGAGGTCACGGCTCTGGAAATGGAGAAACAGCAGGAAGAGGTCATGGCGGTCAGAAATCTCGCTCAGGTGGTGGAGTAAGAATTGGATTCGAAGGTGGACAAATGCCTCTTTATAGAAGAGTTCCAAAGAGAGGTTTCAACAATATATTTGCAAAAGTTTACTCAGTGGTAAATGTTTCGGATTTAAATGTATTTGATGACGGAACTGTTGTTGATGAAAGTTCATTAAGAGAAAAAGGTTTAGTAAACAAAGTGATAGATGGTGTTAAAATTTTAGGTGACGGAGACTTAAAGAAAAAGCTTACTGTTAAGGCTACTAAATTTACCAAAACAGCTTCTGAAAAAATTGAGGCTGCAGGAGGAAAGGTCGAGGTGATATAGTATGCGAGCGATAATAGAGACCCTGAGGAATGCCTGGAAAATAGCAGATTTACGTAGGAGAATACTAGTTACTATACTTTTGCTGTTGGTTTTCAGGATAGGATCTGCTATACCCGTACCTGGACTAAATCCTGATGCCCTTAAAGAGTTAGTAAGTGGAGCTTCTATATTTAACTTTGCAAATATCATCGGTGGAGGCGCACTAGAGAGAGCAACTATATTTGCACTAGGAATATCACCATATATTACTGCATCTATTATTATGAACCTTTTGGCAGTTGCAATTCCAAAACTTGAACAGCTTGCAAAAGAAGGGGAAGAAGGAAAAAAGATAATGGCTCAGTATACCAGATATGGTACTGTAGTTTTAGCGTTTTTGCAAGCAACAGGTTTTTACTTTGGATTGCGTGGACGTGGTGTTGTAATGTCAACAGGAGTGTTTTCTTTTATAGTAATAACACTGACCTTTACAGCAGGAACAGCATTTTTAATGTGGTTAGGAGAGCAGATAACAGAGTACGGAATAGGAAATGGGATTTCACTTATAATTTTTGCAGGTATTCTTTCACAAGGACCTGCAGCATATAGTGCATTAATGGCTCAAAGAAGCGCTATAGGAACAGGAATAATGCTTTATGTAGGAATAGCTGCAATTGTACTTGTGTTTTTAGCTATAGTAGCAGCTGTTGTGTGGGTACAAGAGGCTGAGAGAAGAATTCCCGTTCAATATGCAAAAAGAGTTGTAGGAAGAAAAATGTATGGTGGACAAAGTACACATATACCAATTAAGGTAAATATGGCTGGAGTTATACCAATAATATTTGCATCATCATTTGTTATGCTTCCTCCTACAATAGTTGGATTCTTCTGGGCTAACTCTACACACCCAGTTGCAGTTTTCTTCAGAGATTTTCCAGAAAAAACTTGGGTTTCTATATTAAATGGTATTTTAATAATGTTTTTTACATTCTTCTATACTTTTATACAGTTTAATCCTATTGAGCTTGCAAACAACCTAAAGAAGAATGGTGGATTTATACCAGGAATAAGACCCGGAAAGCCAACTTCAGATTATATTTTTAAAGTTGTGAATAGAATAACTTGGTTTTCAGCAGTATTTATTGCGGCAATACAATTATTCCCATCACTTCTTGGAACTTTAACAAAGATACAGGGGGTTTGGATTGCTGGATCTAGTATAATGATTATGGTAGGGGTTGCGCTAGAAACTGTTAAGCAGATAGAGTCACAGATGATAATGAGACATTACAAAGGATTCTTAGAGTAATTATTATTAAAATTGATGGAGGATATTATGAGATTAATTATACTAGGTGCCCCAGGAGCGGGGAAAGGAACTCAAGCAGTAAATTTAGCAAAAACCCATAATGTTCCTCATATCTCTACTGGAGATATATTTAGAAGCAATATTAAAAATGGCACAGAACTTGGAAAGAAAGCCAAGGAGTACATTGACAAGGGACTGTTGGTTCCAGATGATGTTACAATAGGAATAGTAAAAGACAGACTCTTGCAGTCAGATTGTGAGAAAGGCTTTATTTTAGATGGATTTCCAAGGACAATTGAGCAGGCAGAAAAATTAGATACTATTTTAGAAGACATGAATGTTAAACTTGACAAAGTGTTAAACATACATGTTCCAGATGATGAAATAGTAAAAAGAATGTCTGGCAGAAGGGTTTGTCCAAAATGTGGAGCAAGTTACCATACAGAGTATAAGCCTACAGCGGAAAAAGATATATGTGACAATTGTAAGTCAGATGTTGTACAAAGAGAAGATGACAAAGAAGAAATTGTAAGAAAAAGACTTGAAACCTATCATAAGCAGACAGAACCTTTAATTGAGTATTATACTAAAAAGGGAAACCTTATTACAGTTGTAGGGAAAGAGAAAATAGAAGACACAACTAATGAAGTAATTAAAGCTTTAGGTGAATTTTAATGATAATAAAAAAGACAAAAAATGAAATAGACCTAATGAGAGTTGCTGGTGAAATAGTAGCTTTAGTTCTAAACAAGATTGAAGAAAATATCAGCCCTGGAATTACAACCCTTGAGCTTGACAAAATTGCTGAGGAAACCATCAGGAGCAAAGGGGCAATACCTTCCTTTAAAGGATATAAAGCTGCCTATTTTGACATTGATGATTTCCCGGGAAGTATATGCGCATCAGTAAATGATGAAGTAGTTCATGGGATACCAGGTTTAAGAGAACTAAAAGATGGCGATATTATAAGTGTTGATGTTGGTGCTTATATAAATGGGTTTCATGGAGATGCAGCAAGGACTTTTCCTGTAGGAAATATATCATCTGAATCCCAAAGACTTATTGAAGTAACAAAAAAAAGTTTTTTTGAAGGGCTAAAGAAAGCGGTAGTGGGAAACAGAATAATTGATATTTCCGGAGCAATTGAAGACTGTGTGGTAGAAGCGGGCTATTCTGTTGTTCGTGAATTTGTAGGTCATGGCATTGGAAGGGAAATGCATGAAGAGCCGCAGGTACCAAATTACCGCTGCAGACTCCAAAGAGCAAGGCTGGAAGAAGGAATGGCTCTTGCCATTGAACCAATGGTAAATGAGGGAAGTCATGAAGTTAAGGTCTTAGACAATGGATGGACAGTGGTTACTGCAGACAAAAAACTATCGGCTCACTATGAGAATACCGTTGCCATTACTGAAAAAGGTCCTTTGATATTAACTATGCTTGACTAGGTTATCACATAAAAAAACTAGTTCAGAGCTTTTAATAGAGGTGATGTAATGGATGTTGACTTAGGTCAGGTAGTATATTCAATTGCAGGCAGGGACGGAGGAAGAGTATTTGTTGTTGTAGGAATAATAGATGATAAACATGTTTTAATTTCAGATGGTGACTTAAGGCGGATTGAAAAGGCAAAAAAAAAGAAAATAAAACACATAAGAGCTACTGAAGAAGTTATTTTACCCTTAAAAGAAAAACTTGAGAGGGAAGATAGGGTTTCAAATTCAGAAATCCGAAAGGCATTAGCACAGCTTAATACTATGGAAAGCGACATTTAAGTCTTTTGGGTTGTATGGCATTTGATAATAGAAATAAGGAGGGGTTTTAATCTTGTCTAAAGAAGATGTAATTGAAGTTGAAGGAAGAGTTGTAGAGGCGCTGCCAAATGCAATGTTTGAGGTTGAGTTGGATAATGGGCACAAGGTTTTAGCTCATATTTCAGGGAAGCTCAGAATGAATTTTATTAGGATTTTACCTGGGGATAAGGTTACTGTTGAACTTTCTCCTTATGACCTGACTCGGGGTAGAATAACATGGAGGGCTAAGTAATTTAAGGAGGTAATGATAATGAAGGTAAAACCATCTGTAAAGGTTATATGCGAAAAGTGTAAAATCATTAAAAGAAAAGGCAGAGTAATGGTTATATGTCAAAATCCTAAGCATAAACAAAGACAAGGCTAAAATAGAGTTTTAAATGCACTACAAAGTAAAAATAACATACAGGAAGCGGCTGCGTAGGTAATA
>JAAYTS010000194.1 GCA_012517995.1 Clostridium sp. | reverse complement strand
GCGTTATTTCACTTCCTATGAATACAGAATTAGATGATAAAACATTAAAATATATTTGCGATTCTGTTTTGGAATTTGTAGAAAAAAACCACAGTTAAAAGTTGAAAAATAATTGATAATTGATAATTGAGAATTAAGAATTGTGTTTCGACTTCGCTCAACACCCGTCTCGGCTTCGCTCAACACCCGATAATTAAGAATTATTTGCTCGCTTTGCTCGCTTGGGTTTGCTTCGCAGAGTTCGCAAGCTCACTCTGCTCGCAATCTCAGTGGGGTATATCAGTTCATAAAGAAAAGCTAAACAAAAAAAGCTGGAGAATTTCTCCAGCTTTTTTTACTTATTCTTTATTTTTTTCAACTTTAAATTTTGAAACTCTGTGTTTGCTTGCATCAGCTCCTTTTAGTTCAACTGTTTTTTGTGGACCTTTGTGGAATAATGCGTCATGTATGTCTTGTTTTTTAGCTTGGTCAACTTCTAATTGAGATTTTAAGTTAGCGTCAATTTGACTATTAGGTTTTTGAGTATTTTCAATTTTTGAAGCAACAGCTATCCAATTAAATTTAAAATTATTAGCATCTTCAACAGCTAAAGTAAATCCAGTGCTTGTTTGAGATTTAATATAATAATCTTTTACTGCTGACATTGGAGTAACTGTTACAATAGGTTCTGTTCCGTTAAAATCTTTATTATAATTTACAAAAATTTCATTTCCATTTAAAACAGCTGTACCAAAATCAAAAATTTCTGTTACTTGCTCTTTTAATTCATCTATATCTCTACGATTTATTTGAACACCAGTTATTCCAAGAGTTGCTAAGCTATAAATATCAATTCCAGAAAAGCTATTATCTTGAACAAAATCAGGAGTTTCGTCTAAAATAAATCCCATGTGCATATTGTAACGTGTGCGTTGTTCTGCTCCAGCAATTTTTGTATCGTTTTCAGATTTATATTTATAAAAACTTGGCTTCATTGCCATAATATTATCCATAAGATAAGAATTAATATTATCATCAAAATATGTAATATCACGTTTTAGTTCTCTTCTAGACGGGTTAACAAAACCTTCGGAAAACATTCTATACCACCATGTACCAGGCGCTCCTACAGCTCCATAGCCTGGTGTTTCAGGAGCTACTGTAATTTCTCCAGAAGCACTATTTATTAAAAGATGTGTACCAGAACCTCCGTATCCGGGACTTGCCTCAATTTGAGCATGGCCAATAGCCAAAATACTTGGATTGTCAGGAGTTATTCCTGCTGAAGCCACTTGAAAAGCGGCACTTGTAGCATCATTTGTTTCAACAAAAAGACCAGGATAAGCTTCTGCATTAAAATATCCTCCAAAAGATCTGTTTTTTCCTTGTCCTCTTACACCATAGCTTGCTCCAGCAGTGCTATTACTTGCCGCCTCGCCCCAAACTCCAGCACCAATACCTGTTCCATCATGAAAACCAGATAATCCAGCCGAGATATCTTCTCCTGTTAAAGAGGAATTAGTAATACCTTGAACTCCAGAATAAAGATTTGTTGTATTAGTAATTTCTCCAAATAATGAAACCCCAGATTGAGTATTAATTGCAAAGACTCCTGCTGATGGTTCAGCTGTAGTTCCTTTATTGCTTTCAATATAAAGAGGAGTCATGCCAACTCCAGTAGCAGGTAATATCATTTCAACAGGTCCTGCATTAACATTAATTGTTCTACCAGCACCAGCTCCTCCACAATTATATGCTTCTTCTAAGGTTTCACAATCGCTTGATCCGGCACCGACCATAACCCATTGGGTTCCGTCCCAGTAATAGAAACCTTTTGTTAAACTACCTGCTGAATTATAAACCAATAAGCCTGTTGCAGGAGCATTAACAGGTGTTGTTCCATTATTTAAGTCAACTAAAGTTACTCGTGGAATTAACAAACCTTTATTAGTTGATGTCATATCCAAAAGTGCAGATGGATGTGGAGTTGACGTTCCAAATCCAACATTTTGCTGTGCGTTTATAATGTTTGTTATCAATAAAACATTACAAAAAAGTATTAGTGCTATTTTTTTCATGTTATTTAATTTTTACTTTTTTAATTCTTCAATTTCTTTTTTTAAGGCATCTACCTCTGCTTTAAGTTCTTTAACAGCTTCAATCAAAACAGGTATAAGTCCGTCATAGTTAACAGTTTTGTAAACAGTTTCATCACCTAAATTATTAAATATTGCTTTTTCTGAAACTATTTCAGGGAAAATAGGTTCAATATCTTGAGCTATTACGCCATATTGAACTCTTTCTTTTGTAGTAATATTGCCATTTGCGTCTTTTGTAGGAGTTTTTAGAGTATATGTATTTCCAGATATTTGCGAAATTTTTTGTAATGCGTTTGGAATAGGTTGTATATTGCTTTTTAAACGTTTGTCGCTAATATTGTTCCAACCGTTTTCAGCATATCCACCACCACCAACATATATATCTTCAAAAAAATAACCAGCCCAACCTTGTGTCGGATTATTTGTTTCTCCACAAACACCAGCAAAACCTACTCCCCAAATACCAGCAGTATTAACTGTTGTTCTTAAGTTATTTCCAAAAACTGCTACTTTTCCATTTGATGTTGCAGGGATTTGTCCAGCTACACCATAACCATTGCCAGAATTTGAACCTAAAATAGCAGAGTTAAGAGCTCCATCATCAGCAATATAAGTACTATTAGTTTCTGCTTGGATTGTTGCATATTGATTTGAAGCAAAAGTGTTTTTTCCTCTAATAGCAACTCCGGCAACAGTAGTAATAGCATCAATTGCAAAAGAGTTGGGGCTATTATTTGTAACCCAAAGAGCTTTAGTATTAGTTCCGGAATTCATGGTAATTTCCACAGGTCCAGAGTTGGCGTTAATTGTTCTACCTGCACCTGGTCCTCCACAATTGTAAGCTGCTTCTAGGGTTGTACAACCGCCACCACCTACCATAGTCCATTGGGTTCCGTTCCAGTAATAAAAACCACTTGGTAAAGTACTAGTAGTTGTATTAAAAACCAATAAACCTGGAGCTGGACTAGTTACAGGAGAACTATTATTTAGAGCTGTTAAAGTTACTCTTGGTATTAATAAACCTTTGTCATTTGCTGAAAGTTCTAAAAGTGCAGAAGCATGTGGATTTGTTGTTCCAATTCCTACGTTTTGCTGTGCGTTGATAATGTTTATTACTAAAAAAACATTACAAAAAAGTAAAAATGCTATTTTTTTCATGTTATTTAAATTTTTATCTTATTAATGTTACTATTCCTACAAATTCTTTTTTAATTTCAGTATTATTTAATTCTAAAACATACATATAACTACCTGTTGGTAGAGGTTTTCCTCTAAGTGTTCCGTCCCATGGTTGGCTTCCGTGCCTTCCTTCATAAACTTCTTGTCCCCAACGGTTAAATACTTTTACTACATGTTGATCAAAAACATTTAAGTTTTCAATAATCCATTCATCATTTATTCCGTCCCCATT
>JAAYTS010000193.1 GCA_012517995.1 Clostridium sp. | reverse complement strand
GAAACTTATGTAAAATTGATATTGATGGTAACAATAAAAGTATTATTACAGAAGACGAAGTTTTAGATTTTAATATTGATGGAGAATGGATATATTATCGTAATTTATCTGATTATGATAATTTATATATAATAAAACCTGATGGAAGCAGTAAAGAAAAAATAAGTGAAGGTCGAGTTAGTGGTATACATTTTGTTGGTGATTGGATATATTATACAGCTATTTTTGCAGAAGATGTTGAACCATATAGGATAAAATTAGACGGTACTGAAAAAAGTCCTATTGTACATTTAGATATAAAAGAGCAGAATATGCTTAAACGTATTTCAATATTAAATGAATATTGGGAAAAACAAGCTGATTTTTCTCTTTCTGATGAAGAAAGAATTAGAGCGGCAGATAATTTTATTACATGTTTTAAATATTTCCTTCAAGACGAATACACTGTTAAATTAAGTGATGAAGAATTTAAAGAAAAATTTCCGTTAATGTCTGTAGTAGAAACAAAAACTTGTCCTGACAGTGGAATTAGTATCAGATTGTTTCGTTTTTTTGGTTTGGATGGGATATATGGGAAGTCATCAATGTATACAACTTTTATACAGTGGTGGGATGATAATGGAGTCAATTCACAAGTGCTATATGAAATAGATAGTGTTATTGTTTCAGATTTTATGATTGTAGAAGATGAAGGAAACGTGAATATTGTAATAATAGGATGTGTGAACCTGTATATACCGGCACCTCTTTGTTTTGCTACATGGCAAATGCAGGATGGGATTTGGAAAGAGACAAAAGCTATTGAAGATATCAAAGCTGACGAAGAGGTGTGGATGATAGATAACCAGGATACAATTGTTATAGTGGAGAACAAAAGAATGGATTATGTATTATATCAAATAAATAAAGAAAAAACAGGTTTTACAATATATTTGGAAAATGATGAAAGTAAAAAAATTAATTTTAAATTTGTCGGAAGCAGTTTAGTACAAGAATAAAAATGCCGGCAAAATTAAATATTCATATTAAAATGTATTTTGTCTCAAAAATTAATAAAAAGGTGGCAGAAGGAAAAGACTATCTGCCATCTTTTTTTAAGTAATTTTATAATAACAAAGGTTTAACACATTCAAAGGTTTAACACCTGAAGGGAAAAACAGTAAAAAACATACAAACAAAGAGGAATAAACAATTATAAAAAGATTTTTCATAAAAACATCTAATTTATAACATTTTAAAATTATCAAACAGCTCTTTTACAGGTACAGAGGCAAAACCTGAATTGGTGTCGGACATTGCATAAGGTATAATTAGCTGGTCATTATGAAGGAGAGCCCCACAGGAGTACACTACATTTGGAACATATCCTTCACGCTCCTCTTCTGTCGGGGTTAAAAGAGGTTCCTCAAGGACACCTATTACCTTTGAAGGGTCTTCTAAATCAAGTAAAATTGCCCCGATACAGTACTGACGCATAGGTCCTACCCCGTGGGTGAGCAAAATCCAACCTTCATCTGTTTCAATGGGAGAACCACAATTACCAATCTGCATTATTTCCCAGGGAAACTCAGGTTTTTTCAAAAGCTTGTGTTCATTCCAAAAATGTATATTGTCAGACTCCATAATAAACAATTGCTCTCCATCTATTCTGGATATCATCATATATTTTCCATTCACTTTTCGTGGGAACAAGGCCATGCCTTTGTCCCTTACTGATTTCCCATTTAATGTTATCATTTTAAAAGAAAGAAAATCTTTGGTTTCAAGTAATTGAGGCAATATACTTCTACCGTTATAGGCAGTATAAGTTGCATAATATTTAATATTTCCATTGTCATCGGTAAATTGTACAAATCTTGCATCTTCAATTCCGTTACTTTCATTACTTGACACAGGTACAATTACTCTTTCTGATAATTTTTGATCAAAACTAAACTTTATTTCATAGTTTGATTCTGCCAGCCATTTTATGTCGCTAATTGTCTTTTCAAATGCAGAAGTCAAAGATACTTCCCGTTTTTGTATAAGATTTATTGAGGCTAACAGTTCTGATAATGTGAAACTGTCACCTAAGTATGAAAAAATCTCATTTACATGGTAATCCATGCACTTCATTTCTTTAAGTTTAATTAAAAAAGTGTGTTTATCATAAGTAGGATTTTTTATTACTTCAGGTGTTTCAGCAAATTTACTTACATCATCTAGTTTTATGGATAATTTTTTATCAATTACACCACTTCTAAACTCAATGGAAGAAATGTGGTTTTCGCCTGTGGAGCGAAAACTTAGTATAAATCTTATAGAGTCTTTAGGTAGTCCATGTTGATTAAAATGTGGAACAATGGATGGATTAAAAAATGCAGCAGCCTGTATTGAATACTCATTTGTAAAAGATGCTCCAATAAGTGCCCTTCTGGCATCACTTAAACGGACACCATCAGGTAAAAAATTCTTAATAGCATTAAAATTTCTATCAAAGATATGCCAGATATTTTTATGTCTGTGAGAGAAATTTTCTACAACTTTGTCAAGAATTGACTGTGCTTGACTTTCAGAAAAGGACATGATTCTGTTTAGAACATTTTTTACTCTTTCGTCTTCTTTAGGTCGGTGTAGTTTGGCGATTACTCTGCTCTTATCTGAGAAGAACTTAGGTTGCATACGGTTAACGTTTACTGCCATATGAACTCTCCTTTACATAATACATCTCTACATTAATTATACAATATTTTTTCTAGATAATAAATACTATTTTCAATATTGTGATATTATTATAGGAAAATAAAGTGTGCCATTTGTTAAATTATTTGAACATAAGTATAATAGTACTACGGAGTTTAGCAAAATTCCTGCAAATTTAAAAAGATAAAATTATTTAATGAGTAAGACAGTCTAAAATTAGTTTTCCACTATACAATATGTATAAAATATTATAAAATAACAATGATAAGCATCTGTGTAATAGGAGTGTTTTAATTTATAGCAATAATCATAGTAGAAAGGGGTTTTAGATATGAAAGTAGCAATATTATCACCTATTGCATGGAGGACTCCTCCAAGGCATTATGGACCATGGGAAAGGGTTGTCTCTCTTTTGACGGAAGGATTGGTAAAGGAGAATGTAGATGTAACCCTTTATGCAACAAAGGATTCAGTAACTACGGCAAAGCTAAGGGGAATTTGTGAAAGACCCTATGAAGAGGACAAAAGCATAGACCCTAAAGTGTGGGAATGTCTCCATATATCTGAAATTATGGAGCAGGCAGATGAGTTTGATATAATTCACAATAATTTTGATTTTTTGCCTATATCCTATAGCGGACTTATAAAAACGCCTATGGTTACAACCATTCATGGATTTTCATCACCTAAAATTTTGCCTGTATACAAAAAGTACAACAAAAAAACCTATTATGTTTCCATTAGTGATGCTGACAGAAGTCCTGAACTTGACTATATAAAAACTGTATATCACGGCATTGACATTAATAATTTCACTTTGAAAAAGGAAGAGGGAAAATATCTTCTTTTCTTTGGAAGAATTCACCAGGACAAAGGAGCTAAAGAAGCAATAGAAATAGCAAAAAAAGTAGGAATGAAACTTATTATTGCCGGTATCATTCAGGATGAAAAATATTATGAAGAGTACGTAAAACCTCATTTAGGGGAAGATATTGAGTACATAGGATCTGTGGGACCTGAAAAAAGAGATGAAATTTTAGGAAATGCATATGCACTGCTTCATCCAATTAATTTTAATGAGCCTTTTGGTTTAAGTGTTGTTGAATCAATGGCTTGTGGAACTCCTGTACTGGCATTTAATAAAGGTTCCATGCCTGAATTAATTCAAAACGGTGTAAATGGATTTATAGCTAAAAACAGTGAAGAAATGTGCCAGTTAATAAAAGATGTGAAAAACATATCAAGGGAAGGCTGTCGCAAAACTGTAGAAGAAAGGTTTAGTCAGGAAAAGATGGTAAAGGAATATATTAAAGTCTATAAAGAAATATTAAATAGAAAATGATCATAGCTGAATTATTTTAAAATGGCGCGAGAAATGGCACGAGGAGGAAGTTTATGCAGATAAGTGAGAAGGACTGGCTATACGAAACAGAAAGGCTTGAAAAAGTATATATAATAATCCAGGCAAATATAGAAATAATAGACAAATATTTAAAAAACATTAAAGGAGATTTGATTTCCACTAACAAATTAATGTGGGAAAATACTGCTCACTTTTCAGATGATTTTGACAGATTGGTTGAAACAAAACAATTTTTAGATGAATTAAAACATCATAGCGATAAACAGAAGTTTTTTATAAAGAAAAAAACTCAAATGGAAAAACTACAAAACTCTCCTTATTTTGCACGGGTGGATTTTATAGAAAAAGGTGAAAAGGAAGCTGAGAAGGTTTATATAGGAATTTCTACCCTTTTTCACAAAGACGATATACTTATTTATGATTGGAGAGCACCTATTTGCAGCATTTTTTATGAATATGAAATTGGAAGTGCCAGTTATAAATGTCCAGATGGGATAATTGAAGGTGAAATACTTTTAAAGCGTCAGTTTAAGATATCTGGTAATAAAATTAATTACATGTTTAATACCGATGTAAAAATAGATGATGATATACTTCAGGAAATTCTCAGTAAAAATGTAGACAACAAAATGAGGACAATAGTAAGTACCATTCAAAAGGAGCAGAACAGGATAATAAGAAATGAAGAAAGTTCAATTTTGATTGTTCAAGGACCTGCGGGAAGCGGCAAAACATCAATTGCCCTTCACCGTGCGGCGTATCTTTTATATAGATTTAGAGATACAATAACCTCTCGTGATATAATTATTTTTTCACCTAACCAGATATTCACAAGTTATATTTCCAACATTTTACCTGAACTAGGAGAGGAAAATATAAGGCAAACTTCTTTTATGGATTTTGCTGCAAAATTCTTTGATAGTGGAATAAAATTAGAAAATCTCAATTTCCAGCTGGAAAAACTTCTTTGCTTTAGAAATGAAAAAAGGGCAAAGGAGATAAAGTTCAAATCAGGTAAAGAGTTTGTAAACTTAATGGAAAACTATATTGACTATTTACAAAATAAAGAAATTTCTTTCCCAGATATAATTTATGATGGCAAAAATATTATAAGTTCAGAGGAAATATCAGATCTTTATAATAATAGTTATAAGCATTTTCCCTATGGGGAACGCCTGAAATTAATACGTGAAAGGTTGTTTACCATTTTAGAAAAGCACGGAAATAAAACTATAAAAGAATTAACCCAAGTCCTTGATAAGGACCCGGAACATGTTAGTTCATCTTATGGTGAAGTAAGATATAAGGCAAGTTCAATTGTAAGAAATAAAATTGGTTTGTTAAAATCTAAAATAATTGAATTTACAAGGTATCATTCACTGGATTTATATAAAATGCTTTTTGAAAATGAAGAAGTTTTTAACCAAGTGTCAAAAGGGATTCAGCTGCCTGAGGAATTGGATTATATAAGAAAAAGTATAGTAAACAGGCTAAACAATAACAGGGTATCTTATGATGACATAGCTCCTATTATATACTTAGAATACTTTTTGCAAAGAGTAAAGAAAGATACAATAAAACACGTGATTATAGATGAAGCCCAGGATTATTCACCTATACAGTACAAAGTGCTTTTTAAATGTTTTGAAAACAGTAAAATTACAATTTTAGGGGATTTAAACCAAACAATTCATCCTTATTACAATGTGGGAACTTTTAGTGAAATAAGAGGAGAAAAAACAAGCCCTTTTATAGTGAAATTAGATAAAAGCTATAGATCTACAAAAGAAATTTCTGAGTTTTCTCAAAATATTATTTTTAAAGAAAAAGCTTATGAGGTGGTGGCTAGACCAGGAGAAAAGCCAAAGATAACAGGGTGTGGAAATGAAAAAGAGCTTATTGACAAAATTATAGCCCATGTAAATGATTACAGAAAAAAGGGAATTAAATCTATAGCAATTGTGTGTAAAACGTATGCAGAGTGTAAAAATGCATACAGCATGCTAAAGGGAAGAATTGATGTAAATATTGTGGGAAATGAAGATACTGAATTTCCAGAAGGTACAATTATAATTCCAAGCTATCTTATAAAGGGACTAGAGTATGATGCCGTGTTGGTATATAATGCAAATTATAAAAACTATTCTTTAGAAGAGGACAGGAAATTGTTTTATACAATATGTACCCGTTCACTGCATTATTTAAGAATATATTTTGTTGGAGAACCTTTTTTATACTTAAAAGATATAAAAGAGCATCTTTATACCCTTGAAGAATAAATTTTTTCTTGATTTTTTTGAGAAATTCTAGTATTATATATTTAAGGTCAGAGATAGTCAAAGTCAGACTTTTTATACTTGAAGGTTGTATTTTGAAGAATTTATGGTAGATTAAGTATTGAGATAGCAGGAAAAGGAGGGAAATGTATGGAGTACAAAGATTATTACAGCATTTTAGGTGTTGATAAAAGTGCTACACAAAATGATATAAAAAAAGCATATAGAAAGCTTGCTAAAAAGTATCATCCAGATGTAAATAAAGATAATAAAGAAGCTGAGAAAAAATTTAAAGAAATAAATGAGGCATATGAAGTTTTAGGTGATGAAGAAAAAAGAAAAAAATATGATACCTTTGGAAATCATTATAATTTTCAAGATGGATTTGATTTTGATCCCTCCCAGTTTGGCTTTGGGAACAATGTAAGATATGAATACAAGACAACAGGAAGCAGCCAGGGCTATAGCGATTTTTTTAACATGTTTTTTGGAAAAGACAGTGGATTTGATTTTAGCAGCTTCTTTAATGGCTTTGGAGGTACATCAGCTGGTGGAAGCACCAGAACCTATTCTAGAAAGGGAGAAGATGTAGAAGCTCAAATAGAAATAACACTGGAAGAAGGATATAAAGGAGTTGAAAAACGGATATCCTTAAGAGGAACAAATGGAGAGAAAAAGCTTAATTTCAAAGTGCCCAAAGGTGTAAAAGATGGTGAAAAGATACGCCTTAAAGGGCAGGGAGGAGAAGGAATAGGCGGCGGTCCAAAAGGAGATTTAATTCTGTCAGTAAAAATAAAATCAGAAGGAAATTTTACATTAGAGGGAAATGACATTATAGTGACGTTAGATGTACTTCCCTGGACTGCTGCATTAGGTGGTAAAATGGATGTAAACACTCTAGATGGCAGAATAAAAATAAAAATACCAGAAGGAATACAGTCAGATAGTAAAATACGAGTGGCAGGCAAGGGGTATTTTGACAGAAGCGGAAGAAGGGGAGATTTGTATATAAAAATCCGTATAGTTAATCCAAAAACAATAACTCCTGAAATGAAAAAACTCTTTAAAGAATTGGATAAAATAAGCGGTGAAATATAGTGTGATGTGGAGGTGTAGAATATGAATTTAGAAAAGTTTACACAAAGAGCTCAAGCTGCAATTAGTAATTCTCAAGATATAGCAATAAAAAAAGGTCATCAGCAATTAGATGGAGAGCATCTGCATTATGCACTAGTATCCCAGGAAGATGGACTTATACCAAAGCTTATAAGCTATATGGGGCAGGATATTGAATGGTATGTGGCAGATTTAGAAAAAGAGCTTTCGAAAATTCCAAGCATACAGGGAAGTGGGGTTACAAATGTCTATTTAACAAGAAGATTTAGTCAGATTATTCTTAATGCTCAAGATGAAGCAAAGGCTTTTAAAGATGATTATACAAGTGTGGAACATATTTATATAGCACTTTTAAAAGAAAGGAATACCCCATCACAAAAGCTCTTTAAAAGATATGGCATAACTTTGGAAAAATTTATGTCTGCACTAAGTAAAGTAAGAAGTAATCAAAGGGTTACCTCCCCAAACCCAGAAGCTACTTATGATGCTTTAAAGAGATTTGGACGTGATTTGCTAGATCTTGCAAGGGAAGGGAAGCTTGACCCTGTAATTGGAAGAGATGCTGAAATTAGAAGAGCTATAAGAATTTTATCTAGAAGGACAAAAAACAACCCAGTGCTAATTGGGGAGCCAGGAGTAGGTAAGACTGCTGTCGTAGAAGGACTTGCCCAGAGAATACTAAAGGGTGATGTGCCAGAAGGATTAAAGGACAAGACAATATTTGCTCTTGATATGGGGGCATTAATTGCAGGAGCAAAGTTTAGAGGTGAATTTGAAGAAAGACTTAAGGCTGTTTTAAATGATGTAAACAGTTCTAACGGCAGAATTATACTGTTTATAGATGAGCTTCACAATATTGTTGGTGCAGGAAAAGCAGAAGGTGCAATGGATGCAGGCAATATATTAAAGCCAATGCTTGCAAGAGGAGAGTTAAGATGTATAGGAGCCACCACCTTAGATGAATACAGAAAATACATTGAAAAAGATGCTGCGTTAGAGAGAAGGTTTCAGCCTATTTTAGTGGACCAGCCTACAGTTGAAGATACAGTTTCAATTTTAAGAGGGCTTAAAGAGCGTTTTGAAATACATCATGGAGTAAGAATAACTGACAGTGCCATTATTGCTGCATCTGTGCTATCAAATAGATATATAAGTGACAGATTTTTGCCAGACAAGGCTATAGACCTTATGGATGAGGCGGCGGCAATGATAAGGACAGAAATTGACAGTATGCCTGCTGAATTAGATGAAATATCAAGGAAAATAATGCAGTTGGAAATTGAAAGGCAGGCACTTAAAAAAGAAGAGGATGAAATTTCTAAAAACAGGCTTTTAGCACTTGAAAAAGAGATTTCAGATAACAAAGAAATATATGACAGGATGAAGGCACAGTGGGAGTTGGAAAAAGAAAATATTAAAAAAGAAAAGGAATTAAAAGAGGAAATTGAAGAAGTGAAAAGACAGATAGAAGAATCTGAAAGACTGTATGACCTTGATAAATTAGCTGTTTTAAAGCATGGCAAACTTCCGAAACTTCAAAGACAGTTAGAAGAAGCAAAAAAACGTAAAGAGTCAAAAGAGGGAATTTTATTAAAAGAAGAAGTAGGGGAAGAAGAAATTGCTGAAATTATTTCAAGGTGGACAGGTATTCCTGTAACAAAGCTTGTTGAAAATGAAAGAGATAAGCTTTTAAATCTTGACAACATACTGCATCAGAGGGTTGTTGGCCAAGATGAGGCGGTGGAAGCTGTGACTGATTCTGTTATAAGGGCAAGATCAGGACTTAAAGACCCTAAAAGACCAATTGGCTCCTTTATTTTTTTAGGTCCAACAGGAGTGGGTAAGACAGAACTTGCAAAAGCACTGTCTGAGGCACTTTTTGACAGTGAAGACAATGTAGTGCGTATTGACATGTCTGAGTATATGGAAAGACATGCAGTTGCAAGATTAATTGGAGCACCTCCCGGATATGTGGGATATGATGAAGGAGGACAGCTTACAGAGGCGGTGAGGAGAAAACCTTATAGTGTTATACTCTTTGATGAAATTGAAAAGGCTCACCCGGAAGTTTTCAATGTGCTGCTGCAGCTTTTAGATGATGGGCGCCTTACTGACAGCCAGGGCAGAACGGTGGATTTTAAAAACACTGTTGTAATAATGACTTCAAATATCGGAAGCCAGCACCTTTTAGATGGAATTAAAGAAGATAGAGAGTTAGGAGAAGACGTAAGAAATAAAGTAATGGAAGGGTTAAACAGACATTTTAAACCTGAGTTTTTAAACCGTGTAGATGAAATTGTAATATTTAAACCCTTAAGAAAAGAAGAAATAGTAAAAATAATAGATATTATTTTAAAGGATTTGCAAAAAAGACTTGATGACAGACAGATAAGACTTAATGTAACAAGGGAAGCTAAAGAGTATATGGTGGACAATTCATACAATCCTGTTTATGGTGCAAGACCTTTAAAAAGATATATACAAAAGTTTGTGGAAACTAAGATAGGAAGAATGATAATAAAAGGCGATATAAATGACGGAACAGATGTAAAAATTCATTTGGCTGATAATGAGCTTAAAATATTTGTATAAAATAATCTGTATGATAAAAAGGGGGAAGCAAAGATGTAGTTGCTTTCCCCTTAAAAATATGTTTTTGTTTGAGAATGTAACAAATTTTGTGTATGAATGAATAATTAAATTCCTTCTTGGCAAGAATTACAAACAATAAAAGCTAAGGAGGAATTTTTTATGTCAACATTATCAAAAGAACAGATAAAAGCAATAGT
>JAAYTS010000192.1 GCA_012517995.1 Clostridium sp. | reverse complement strand
CTTGGGCTACTTTGAATGTTGGACTTAAATTGTATTGAGTATTTTTATTATCAGTTTTCATATAATCCATTCACTCCTTCCCATAATATCAATTATATCAAAGCATATAATAAAGTACTAGAAAAAAATAATTGACCTATTAGGTTAATTGTGATATAGTAACAATATACAACTTGTGTTGGAGGAGGAATTTAATGAAAATACACTATTCTTCAAAGAAGCAAGAAAAAATTTTAACAGATTTAAGGCTGTTAAAAAAATACTATCCAGATCATCATACAAAGATAGCAAATAGATTATCAGAGTTAAGAGTAGTTAATAATTTAACTGAAATTTCTGAAGTTCCACCTCCTAGAAGACATAAATTAAAAGGAAAGTATAGGAATTGCTGGGGGATAGATTATTCTAAAAATTGTAGAATAGTAATTCAGCCTATTGGTGAATATGATATTAATGATTTATCATCTATTGTTGAGATATTAATTGTTGATTTAGTTGATTATCATTAATGAAAGGATGTGATATTGTGACTACAGGATTTATCGTTCCGACAGGTAGAATAATAAAAGACTATTTAGATGAAAATAATATTACTCAAAAGGAATTATGTACTCGTATAGGAATGAGCGAAAAACATATTTCAAATTTATTAAACGGAAATAGCAGACTTACCGAAGAATTTGCTTTAAAGCTTGAAAAAGTTCTAGTTGGTGTCCCTGCATCTTATTGGCTTAATTATGAAGTCAAATACAGGGAATTTCTAGCGAGAAATTTAGAAAAATTTAAATTAAATCAAACCAATTTAAAAGAAATGGCTAAAAAATTTAAATTTAGTGAAGTTTTTAAAGGTTTAAATTTAACATTAGTTGAGCAAGCTATAGAAATGTTAAAGTTATTGAAAATTAGTGATTTTAACAACTTTGATGCTGCTTATTCTAATTTATCCGTTAACTTTATGGAAGATGGAGGAGAAAAAGAAGCTATCGCAATATGGTTAAACCTTTGCGAATCTGAAATAGAAATTCAGAACGCCGATAATGTTAGTTCGATTAAATATGAAAAAACAAAACTTGAAAAATCGTTGCATTTGTTCAAAAAACTCGCTTACAATGATAACATAGAGTTTTCTATAAAAAGTTGTAGAAGACTATGCAATAAATTAGGCATATATTTAGTTCTTTGTGAAGCTGTAGTAAATAGTAAAGTACGAGGAGCTCTTACCACATACAAAGGTAACCCAGTAATTTATTTAAGTGGTAGATTTAAAAGCCATGACCACATTTGGTTTGCTTTTCTTCACGAACTAGGACATCTACTAAAACATTATAATAAAAAAGATACAATTATTTCTCTTGAAAACGAAAATGAAGATATTGAGAATGATCTAAGGGAAGAAGAGGCAAATGAATTTGCCCGTAATTTTCTTATAGATCCCGAGGATTATAAAGTATTTATTTCTCAAAATGAATTTACATCAGAAAGTATTAGAAAATTTGCAAAAAAACAAAACGTATTGCCTGGAATTGTTGTAGCTAGACTTCAACATGACAGAATAATTAAATATGATAAGTTTACATCTTTAAAACAGTATATATAAAAATAATGCTTGCATTATAAAAATCCGAATAAACCAGGGATTTTTGCGACGCAGTATTTAGTATAAACAGATTGTAGAAATCGAAAAACCCAAAATATACAACTAACTCGATTGAGTACCTCGGACATAGGTACTCGTCGAGGTAACTTTATCAAAAATCATTTTTAAAATTAATTTTGTAATTCCTCTTTTATTTTCAATACCGTCTCTTTGTCTAGTTTTGTTATTTTTACAATAAAGTCTACATCTGCCCCTCTTTTAGGGCTTCTTTTGTTATCTCTAGTACCTTCTCTTTTTACCCCAATTCATTAAAATATTGTATGCTATTATACATAGAAGATCACATCATTTCTGTTAAGTTTTTTTCATGTATTAATATCTTAACAGGATGTCATCTTCTTTTCAATTTTATATGGT
>JAAYTS010000299.1 GCA_012517995.1 Clostridium sp. | reverse complement strand
AGTAACTGTTTTATCTGACTCATTGGTCTGGTTTTTCCTGCCATCACAAGACTTTTTAGTGGATAGTTCCACTAAGGAAACCAAAACCAGTGAATTTGATATGATTACCATAAAGGGGGTCAACATGCTCCGGATTATCCATTTCCAGTTTAGCCCAAAAATAGTGGGTGTTTAGAATGAAATCGTATAACTGAGGTAGGGGAAAACAATAGCAAGTTCATAAGGTTCAACTTGGTTTTTACGAAAGTTGTAAGCATGCCCAAGAAATTCCTTTTCCAAAAACATGTTTTTTGCATGTAATACAAGGGAATGAGAGGCTTTTGGCTTGTTGATGGTATAGTTGACGGAAATATCAAGATAGTAGTTGGTAGGTGCTTGTTTCTCAAATACTCTGGTTTCATCGTAAACTACATACCTACTCTCAAGAGAGGACGGTATGTCAACAGGTGAATATCTCCTTCCTCCAAGCACTGTAAACTTACCATTAAGACTTAAAGTGTTGTGAGTTGAAGTATACCATTCTTTCCCACCCAACAAATTTATTACATAGTTTTGATCGTATCTGGTCTTTCTTTCAATTCCATCTCCTCCTTTATATCTTGAATCAAACAATGATGCAGTAAGCATGTAATACAAGCCGTCTTTCAGAAAGCGCTCCAATGTCAAGTCTATTCCTAAATTAGTTCCACTACCTTCGTTATTCAACTCAGAAATAAAGAAAATCTCATTATTGTAATTTATCATTGAAAAGGAACTATCAGGAATGACCGGCACATTATACAGTTTCTGATAGTATGGTTCAAGCCTGAGAAGCATTTTCTCGGAGATTTTCCAGTCATAACTTAAGATATAGTGATGAGCCTTAGTCGTTTTTAGCTTTTTATTGGGTTGGCTCAAGCCATCATCTGTTTCTACATCCATGAGGTAAATTCTAAGGGGTTCTGTTTTACCATGATTTCCGTAAGCGACACTGATTTTGTGCATGTCGGCAATTCTTGCGCTGATTCCTATCCTTGGTTCCAGGCTGATGTCGTCATTAACTGAATTGTATAGCAGGTGAAACCCAGGCTTTACTTCTATACGGGAACTAAGTTTTATTCCTGACTGTATGTAATACTGTCCAGTAAATGTTTTTCCACGATGTTTTATAGAGAAATCGGCTTTGTCATTATGTGCGACATCAGTGTTGGCTTCGACCTTATATTTGTATTGAAGACTGCTGACCATAAAACCAGAGTTAATATTTATTCTTCTGCTAAATCTGTGATTTATGTTGCTTTGCAGACTGTATTTGATTTCAGTCTCATTCTGATCAGATACTGGTACCACGGTCAGGTTTGGTCTGAAGTACATGTTGTGGTTAATGTACTCGGTCGCCGACATAGAAAATGAAGTTGTAATATAGGTATTTGGACCTGCAGCTGTTTTGTGGTTGATTCCTGAGGCGGATAGTCTGTAAGTGATATTGTAGTCATAGCTATCATAATTAAGCACCCATTCAGTAGTGTCCAGGCTATTATTGGATTCCACATTACCTGTGCCATTTATGCTCCACATGCTGAAGATTCCTGCATTGGATGTGGGGATATTTAGTTTTAGTGCCAGGTCTGAGTATGCAGGGAGTCCGGTTACATGTGGTAAAAGCTGTTGCAGGAGTCCGTATGTGGAATATCGGTAATTTATCAGATATGATGAAACTGAGCTGGAACTGAATGGTCCTTCAGCTGTCATATCTATCCCGTATGTGCCTGCCTGGAATGAATACTCTTTTTTTGCATTGTTACCTATCCTTAAGTTAATGTCAAATACTCCGGATATTGCATTTCCGTACTCTGCTGGAAATGCACCCGTGAAAAAGTCAGAATTGGATAATATACTGCTGTTGAACATGGTATTGACTCCACCTCCGGAGAATAAACCGGCGAGATGATTGGGGGCAGGTATCTCCACACCTTCTACTCTCCAAAGTATTCCTTTTGCCGGGTTTCCTCTGATGACTATTTCATTGTTCTCAACAGTGCTTGGAGCAACTCCAGCAAATGATGCAGCAAGACGGGAAGGGTCATCCATGCCTCCGGCATAGCGTCCTGCCTGCTCCACTGAGAAGGTTTTTGCAGAAAGGGTTGCCATACTGTTTAATGGCTTGTCCTTACCGGATTCCGGACTTATTGTTATTTCATCCAGGTCAGTGAAACTCTCATTCATTGGTATGGATAGAACTATTTCCTTACCTGATGTTATGAGCAGATCAGATATCAATATCGGTTCGTATCCAAGAAAGCTTACCTTGATAGATACTCTTCCTACAGGGATATTATCAAGAGTAAAGTAACCTTCAGCGTTAGTAGTAACCCCTATTATAGGATCCGAACCAGCAATAACAATACTGGCACCTGGAAGACCTTGACGTGTATTCCTATCAAAGACCTGACCTTTTATTGTCTGTGTTATGGTTTGAGATTGTAGACAAAACGTCTGAATTAGTACGACGAGAAGAAATGATATTTTTTTCATAAGTATGATATTTGAAAACTGATATTCAAATATCATCTTACCATTTAGCCATTACAATACTGATGAATCAGTATTTTGAAATCAGATAATTCCAAGTCTTGATGCTATTTCTATGGCCTCTATCGAATTATCGGCATTTAGTTTTTCCAGTATTTTTTGACGATGAGTGTTTACTGTGTGGATGCTGATGTTTAGTTCGTCAGATATCTCTTTACTCTGTTTGCCCCTTTTGACATGTTTGAGTATTTCTATCTCCCTTTTCGATAAACTAATGGCATTGTGTTTGTGCCCGAGCAAATCAACAAAATCTCCAGTCCTGAAATTAAGTATCTGTGCCTTTAATGTATCTTCAGCGTTTTGATTTGGGGAAATATCCAGAATGCTTATCGCAAGCCATATATTACCTCTTTTGTCAAGTTCAAGGGCCTGATGCTGCTCAATTACCCTTGTGTATTGTCCTGTTGCATTAAGGATCCTAAACTCATTAATCAATTTACAGTTATACCTTAGATCATTCGGAATCCTGGTAAGTAAATCCCAAAGGATAATGCCGTTTCTTAACTGTGCAATCCTGTCGTCAGGATGGGTTCTGCCATCAAGAAAGAATTCTCCACCCTTTTCAAAGTCTTCTTTGCTATAGCCAAGGAAGGAATCATAGTTACCTGAGTTGAAAATATGCTTTTTTTGACTGACATCGAATACTGTAATTATTGAGTTGCTAATTGCTGCCAGTTGCATCAAAACCGGAGTGTGTTTTTCCATGATGGAATAATCAAGGGATTGCTCATCAAACTGTTGCATTTCAAGTAGTTTTGTGTACTTGTTATACAACTGTTCCAGTTCCCTTCCCTGAGTGTCTGATCTCTTTTCTGACATATCTATTGAAATGATTACGCAATGATAAAATTAGCTAATTAGCTGACTGATGAGAATTTATTTGCATAAAAAAGCCCTGGACTCTGCTGAGCCCAGGGCTTTATAACTAAATATAATAGGGTTATTCCACATTGATTTCCAGTTCGGTAAATTCAAACTTACCATTACTGCGATAACCTTCCACAACAAATGTGACTTCGTAAAATTTCCCTAGGTCCATGCCCAGAGATTCCCAGAAATCAAAGTGTGCTGAGATATCTATGTTTCCTTTGTTTCGTACATCCCTGCGAATGCTGAAATATTGCTTGAAGGTTTGCTGTCCTTGAATTGACGGTTGATTCTCGCGGAGACTGACGTAAACGTCATAAATGCTTCCATCTACCTCAAAACTACCCATATTTTCTGTGCCTTCAGCCATTGAAGGAATCCAGCGTCGCCAGTCTTCTACAATGTAAAACTCGATAAGCGGATCTACAGTCCATCCATAGATT
>JAAYTS010000191.1 GCA_012517995.1 Clostridium sp. | reverse complement strand
TATGAATAGGACATATCCATTGTTTTAATCATATCCATGAACTTTTCTTTCATATTTGCAGCAGTGATTAAGTCCCAGCCATATTCTTTTGAGTATTTTTTAATAGTTTCTTCATGAAAATATTTAAAACTTTTATCATTTCCCAAAGGCACTTCCATATCAGGTACAATTTTTCCTTCTCTTAAATATCTATTAATTGTTTCTGATTGAACATCAACCATTCGAACAAATTCAAGTTGAGATATCATATCTTTTGCCTCATCATGCCAATTAAATAAATCAATTAATTCATAATCAGAAACATCAATTGGAAAGTCAAGATATACTGATGGTTTTTCACCTCTTCGAAACAAATCTTTATCAAGTTGTCTCTTTTTATCCGATGCCAGCACATATTCCCCAGGATGATATTCATTTATGTTAAAAACTCTATGTAAAGAATAGGGCATATTAAAAAGCCCAGCATTGTCTATAAAATCAAACACCATAATATATTCTTTATTAGGAGCCTTACGCATTCCTCTTCCTAATTGCTGGAGATAAAGAGTTTTTGACATAGTAGGTCTTGCCATAAATAAAACTTCTGTTGAAGGACTATCCCAACCTTCATTTAAAAGGTCACAGGCACAGAGTACTTTTATTGTGCCTTTTTCATATTTGTTCAATATATCAGTTCTTTTTTTTGATTTCAAAAAGCCTGATACTGCTTCAGAGTTGATGCCATTTTCTTTAAAAAGTGTTGCAATTTCCTCTGCGTGACTTACTGATGCACAAAAAACCACTGTTTTTTTATTTTTAACATATTTGAGATAAGTATTGACTATTATATTGTTTCTTTCAGGAAGAAATAATTTGCTTTCTAAGTCTTGAGAATTATACTTTATACCGTTAATTCTAACATTAGAAAGGTCAATGTTGGTCTTTACCCTTATGCATCTGACTGGAACAAGTTCATCAATCTCAACAGCAGTTTTTAAGTCAAGTTTATGTGCAACATTTTTGAAATATTTAAATAAATCTTCACCGTCAGTTCTTTCAGGCGTTGCAGTCAAACCTAAAGTGAATTTTGGTTTGAAATAGTTTAATATTTTTTTATAAGTATTTGCTGCACTGTGATGGCATTCGTCAATAATTAAATAGCCAAATTCATCGGGGGCAAAATTGTTAAGGTTTTGAACTATACTTTGTATGCTGCCACATATAACATAAGCATTTTTTTCTTTCTCTTCTCCAAAATAACTTCCTATTGATACATCAGGCCATATATTTTTAAAAGTTTTTTTAGCTTGTTTTATTAGTTCTTTTGTATGTGCAATAAATAAGGTTCTTTCGCCAAGCTTTTTGGCATCACTTACAGCAGTTACTGTTTTGCCAGTACCTGTTGCATGGTAGAGAAGAGCAATACTTTCTTTTTGGTTACGCATGTTTTGGAGATTTTCAAGGGCTGATTCCTGATGCTTTTTTAATTCGAAGACTTTTCCTTTTTGTTGTGGTAGATAATCCTCCATCAAACGAAATAAAGGGGTTTCCCCAAGAAATTGTAACAACTGGTCTTTAACTTTTTCAGGCTGATTTTTTAACTGATTGTATACCCATCTGTACACTTTCCAATTATTAAAAACAAGGCTGTTTTGTTTTAATAAATCATCATAGTATTTATCATTTGAAACTTTTTTGGGATTATGGTACGTTTCACCGTCAATTTCAATTGCAATTTTAATATTTTCAGACTCCAGTGCAAAATCTATATAGCGATAGTTTCCGTAGATATCCACAAAAGGATACTGGGGAGACAGGTATTGGGATTTATCTGCACCAAAAGTATCACAGAAAAGCTCCATAAAATCGTATTTTAAATGGGGATGGGGCCGCATGGATTAAGCATGCTCATGACCCAGAAACAGGGGTTTTTCAGCTTGACCCATATCATCTTTCTCAAAGCATAGTAAGAAATGTATCTGATAAAAAAGCAAGATATCATATC
>JAAYTS010000266.1 GCA_012517995.1 Clostridium sp. | reverse complement strand
CATTGTGAAAAACTATGAAGTCCGGCCTGTATGTGATTGGCCTAACATCACCAAACCCTTCTTGCAATATAAACTGTGGCTGTCTACAAAATCCCCTTATCGTCCCCGTTTTCAGCTGTAGCTTCAGGTCGCTGTAATAATCTGCCTCAAGCTGGCTGTCAAACAGGATGCCGTCAACCCTTACCCTATTGTTGTTATACTTTGACTTTTTGACCGGATTCAAAATGAGTCCTTGCCCTGGCAGTTTATCGTTTTTCTTCAGATATTCCATGTATTGCTCTTCTGTCCACCTTGCCATCTATTACCCCCCTAACAATTCTTTTAATAGCTTTTGCTTAGCTTTAGCAGTTTCAATCCTCCTTGCCTTTCCTTTTACTTCTACAGGCGTACACATCTCAATTATTCTGTCATATGTTCTATAGACCCTATCACCTCCTGCCATCTTTTCCATTAGTTGCTCTAGCTTTAAATTTGTTGTGATTATGATAGGTTTTTTATCCCTGTATCTACTGTCAATGATTTCGTATATCTTTTCTCTGGCCCAGTCTGTACTATTTTCCGCTCCTAAGTCGTCTAAGATTAATAAACTAGCGTTTTTCAAACTGTTTATTACTTCGATTTCCCCTTCATTCCCGTATTTTTTATAAGTTTCCTTAATTTTGTTAAGTAGACCGATGCTTGATATTGCTATTACTGGTACCATCCTGTTTATCAATTCATTAGCAATACAGAAAGCTATATATGTTTTCCCTGTCCCTGGGGCTCCAAATAACAGTAGCCCTAAATTTTTTTCTTTCATTTCATTAAATCTGTCTACGTATTGCTTAGTTAAATTAAAGAATTGTTTGTTGTGTTCATCCACTTCAAAATTTTCAAAGGTACATTGTTCGAATTGCTTGTCCATGAGTGAGTAATTCCTTAATTTATCTAGTCTATACATTTTTTCTTGTATTGCTTCCTGTTGTTTTATCTTGTTATATTTTTCTTTTTCGCATTTACACATTATTGGAACTTTTGTCTTCTTGTCGAATGCTTCTATAATAGCTTCTTCTGGCGTATTACAAGTCTTGCAAATCTTCAAGGGTAAGTCCGATTCCTGCATATTGGCCAACATCTTTCCCATTATCTTGTTTAGACTTTCCATAATCTTCCCCCTTTGCTATTTCATCAGCTGTAACATTTCTCATAATCCCATAACAATAATTTTCTCTCTTGTCATGATATTTAGGATTGTTTATATATACTTTTAAAGCGTAAATGACTTTTGATATTGGGTACCTTTCCCATTCCTGATAGATTTTTAATATAACTGAATCTGCAATTCTGCCATTTTTTCTTGTCCAACGTAAAATATCAAAATATTCATCTATAACTTTTGACTGCTCTTCTGAATACCTGGAACGCAAATTTTTAATTTGCAAAGATGTATCTTCTTTTTCTTTACTTTCCTTTACTTTACTTTCCTTTACTTTACTTTGTGTACTTTTGTCGTCAGTATCTTTAGTTGTTGATGGGTTTCTGTCGTCAGATACTCTGATTACATTGATGTTTTTTCTATCAGAAACATCTATTAATAGGTATTCTTTTACCATTTCTACGTTTACTCTTTTGTATGTTGCTGTTAAGTAATGGTTTTGTATCCTTCTAGAAGTTAGTATTGTGTGTTTTTCGTATAGTTCCTGGTTGAATATTCCCCACTTTATGCAGTCCTCTACTATGGTTGTTACTAGGTTTCTGTCAATAGAAACCCTGCTGCTGAATAGTATCTGTTCCTTTTCTGTCCATTTATAGTAGTATCCTTCGTTGTATATCCGCTGAAAAAGCTTTATTATTATGGCAAATCCCACTAGACCATGCTCGGCTTCTATGATATTTACTGCATCATCCATCTTTACGTCTAGAGCGAAGTAGTCTAGTCCTGATTTCTGTGGTCTGGCCATTCTGACCCCTCCAATCTTTCTGCCTCATCCTTGCTGATTTTTTCAAACTCAATCACCCATACCCACGGGTTTGTTCGCCATTCATGTTCCGTAGTTGTTTTGTCCCAAATTTCAGCAAAAGCTATTCGCGCCGAAGTTCCACTACAATTATTTGGTCCGTATG
>JAAYTS010000033.1 GCA_012517995.1 Clostridium sp. | reverse complement strand
AAGTGTAAAATCATTAAAAGAAAAGGCAGAGTAATGGTTATATGTCAAAATCCTAAGCATAAACAAAGACAAGGCTAAAATAGAGTTTTAAATGCACTACAAAGTAAAAATAACATACAGGAAGCGGCTGCGTAGGTAATATAATTATTTATTACCTATGTTCCTGGGGTGTTTATTTTATAAATAAAAGGTTATCAAACAGTAATTTTAGTGGAGGTGTAAGAGAAGATGGCGCGTATTGCCGGAGTTGACTTACCTAGAGAGAAAAGGGTAGAAATTGGATTGACCTATATCTTTGGTATTGGAAGAAGCCTTGCAAAAAGAATCGTAGCAGAAACTGGGGTTAATCCACAAACAAGAATAAGAGATTTGACAGATGATGAAGTTAACAAACTTAGAGAAGTTATAGATAAGAATTATACCGTTGAGGGAGACCTTAGAAGAGAAGTAGCCCTTAACATAAAGAGATTAATGGAAATTGGATGCTACAGAGGCAGAAGACATAAAATGGGATTGCCTGTAAGAGGTCAAAGAACAAAAACTAATGCTAGGACAAGAAAAGGTCCGAAGAGAACAATAGGAGTTCAAAGAAAAAAATAGTAAAAGGAGGTTAGCGGTTTAATGGCAGCTAAAGCGTCTGGTGGAAAAAGAACCACTAGGAAGAGAAGAGAAAGAAAAAATATAGAGCGCGGTGCAGCACACATCCGTTCTACATTTAACAATACAATAGTTACCTTAACTGATGTTGCAGGTAATGCACTTTCTTGGTCTAGTGCAGGAGGGCTTGGTTTTAGAGGGTCAAGAAAAAGTACTCCATATGCAGCTCAAATGGCAGCTGAAACTGCTGCAAAGGCGGCTATGGAACACGGCCTAAAAACTGTAGAAGTATATGTAAAGGGTCCAGGGTCAGGAAGAGAAGCTGCTATAAGAGCACTTCAGGCTGCAGGACTTGAAGTTAGTCTTATTAAAGACGTAACTCCAATCCCTCATAATGGATGTAGACCACCTAAAAGAAGAAGGGTGTAAACCTGCATTATTTAATGTAGCAGTGTAGATGCCG
The DNA here is from genome assembly GCA_012517995.1 of Clostridium sp. GTDB lineage: Bacteria > Bacillota > Clostridia > Acetivibrionales > Acetivibrionaceae > Herbivorax. The sequence continues at coordinate 13,667 of JAAYTS010000033.1, read as the reverse complement.
TGAGTTTAGTAAAAAATTGCTGGAGGTGTAAAAGTAAATGGCAAGATATACCGATGCATCTTGCAGACTTTGTCGCAGGGAAGGCGAAAAGCTTTACCTCAAAGGGGAAAGATGCACTACAAATAAATGCGCTATTTCAAGAAGAGCATATGCTCCCGGACAGCATGGACAGGGTAGGAAAAAGCTGTCGGAGTACGGTTTACAGCTTAGAGAAAAGCAAAAAGCAAGAAGATATTATGGTGTCTTAGAAAGCCAGTTTAGAAAATATTTTGACATGGCTGTTAAGAGAGAAGGAATTACTGGGGAAAATTTACTTCAAATACTTGAACTAAGACTTGATAATGTTGTTTACAGGATGGGGCTTGGAATGTCAAGAAAAGAAGCTAGACAATTGGTTAGACATGGTCACTTTACTGTAAACGGCAGGAAAGTTAATATACCATCATATTTGGTTAAGGTTGGAGATGTTATTTCTGTAAAAGAAAAGAGCAGAAGTTCTTCTAAAATTAAAGATAATGCAGAATATGCAGCTTCAAAGCCACCTACTCAATGGATTGAGTATGATGCAGATAATTTAACTGGTAAAGTAGTTGCACTTCCTTCAAGGGAAGACATAGACTTACCAATAAAAGAAAGCCTGATAGTTGAGTTATACTCCAAATAATTGTAGATGGATTTTTAAATGTATTTGTTTGGTTCAGCAACTGAGGATCTATGCCAGAGATGAAAGTTTAAAATGGGTATTATACAAAGATTAGAGAATTTTGAATCAGTTGCCCTCAAAAAAAATCAAATAGTTATTAAAAGGGAGGGTTTTTGATGATAGAAATTGAAAAGCCGAGAATTGAAAATGTAATAACTAGTGAAGATAACGTGTATGGCAAGTTTGTGGTAGAACCATTGGAAAGAGGATATGGTATAACTCTTGGTAATTCACTAAGAAGAATATTACTTTCATCTTTGCCCGGTGTAGCTGTAACGTCAATAAAAATGGATGGAGTATTACATGAATTTTCAACTATTCCCGGTGTAGTTGAAGATGTAACAGAAATAATTCTTAATATTAAAGAGTTGTCACTGGACATACACAGTGAAGGTCCAAAAGTTGTTTATATTGATGCTGATGGTGAAGGAGAAGTAACAGCAGCAGATATAAAAGCGGATGCTGATGTGGAGATATTAAATCCTGACCACAAAATTGCAACTCTCACTGGTGAAGGCAGGCTGTATATGGAAATGACAATAGACAGAGGCAGGGGATATGTATCTGCTGATAAAAATAAACAGCAATCACAGCCTATAGGAGTTATACCTGTTGATTCAATTTTCACTCCGGTAAGAAAGGTTAATTATTCAGTTGAAAATACTCGTATTGGTCAAGTTACAGACTACGACAAGCTGACGTTGGAGATATGGACTAACGGAAGTATAAAGCCGGACGAAGCTATTAGCTTAGGTGCAAAAGTGATGAGTGAGCATTTAAACCTCTTTATTGATTTGTCCGACAATGCTAAGAATGCAGAAATAATGGTAGAAAAAGAAGAGACAAAGAAAGAAAAAGTTTTAGAGATGACCATTGAAGAACTGGATCTTTCAGTAAGATCTTATAATTGTCTCAAGAGGGCAGGAATTAATACTGTTGAAGATCTTACAAACAGAACTGAAGAAGATATGATGAAAGTTAGAAACCTAGGAAGAAAATCACTAGAAGAGGTTTTAAACAAATTAAAGGCGTTAGACCTTTCACTTGCACCAAATGAGGATTAGTAAAGTTAGTCTGTTTTAAAGTGGAGTAATACAAGTGTTAAACCTTTGGATTTTAAGGTAAAGGAGGTAGTATAAGAAATGCCAGCTCACAGAAAGTTAGGGCGTCCTACAGCTCAAAGAAAAGCAATGCTTAGAGGTTTGGTAACTGCCCTTTTTGAAAATGGTAAAATTAAAACAACTGAGACAAGAGCTAAGGAAGTTAAAAGTATTGCAGAAAAACTTATTACCGCTGCAGTAAGGGAATGTGATAACTACACATCAAAGCAGGGCAAAATAAGTTCTGCTAAATTAGATGCAAAAGGTAATAAAATAACAGTGTCTAAGAAGTCAAAAAATGACAGAGATTATGAAGTTATTGAAAGAGAAATAAAAACAGACATGGTAACAGTGGATAATCCATCAAGACTTTACGCAAGAAGGAAAGCTATGAATTGGCTGTACAGAGTAAAGGACGAAAATGGAAACCAAATAAATCTCGTTAATAAACTATTTGATGAAATTGCACCAAAATACAAGGATGTTAACGGTGGCTATACAAGGCTTTATAAAATTGGTCCTAGAAGGGGCGACGCTGCAGAAATGGTTATTTTAGAGTTGATTTAAAAATGCAAAAAATGTTAATCTTTAAGGGGTCAGGGGACTTATATTGTCAACTTGACCCCTGTAATGTATTTATCTAAAGGTGGAAAAGGCAATAAAATGCTTATAAAAATGGAGAATGTTAAATACAGATATAAAAGAAATTTACAAGTAACATCTGCAATAGACGGTATAAATGTAAAGATAGACAAGGGGGAGTTTATCTCCATAATAGGCAGGAACGGTTCTGGAAAATCTACATTTGCAAAGCTTTTAAATGCCATTCTTATTCCCACAGAGGGAGATGTATATATAAAGGGAATTAAAACTACAGATGAAAACCATCTTTGGGAAATAAGAAAATCTGTAGGGATGGTTTTTCAAAATCCCGACAACCAGATTATTGCATCTTCAGTGGAGGAGGATGTGGCCTTTGGTCCTGAAAATTTAGGACTTCCAAGAGAAGAAATATTAAAAAGAGTGGAAAAAGCTTTAAAAGATGTGGGTATGCAGCATTACCGCCAGTTTCCTGTACAAAATTTATCTCAAGGGGAAAAGCAAAAAGCTGCAATAGCTGGGATACTTGCAATGAAGCCTGAATGCATAGTTTTAGATGAAGCAACTTCCATGTTAGACCCTTTAAGTAGGAATGAAGTGTTGTCCATTGTAAAGAGATTAAATAAAAAAGAGGGTATTACTGTAATTTATATAACCCACCATATGGAAGAGGCACTTAGTGCAGATAGAATTTTGCTTTTTAATGAAGGAAAGATACAACAAGATGGAAAACCGGAGGATATATTTTTTAAAGTTGATGATGTAAAAAAGGCTGGTCTTGATGTTCCAGAAATCACCCAATTATTTTATGAATTATCCCAGGAAGGATATATAGATTATGATAAAAGCATTTTGACAGTGGAAGATGGCATAAAAGCTTTTAAGAAGATTTTGTACTCTTAATTATCCAATATCCTTTTTCTTTATTTACAATTTCGCAATTACCATATATTGATTTAAGCTTTTCAACAGTTGATGGGGCACCTTGTTTTTTTTGTACCACCATATAAATTGAACCTCCTGGATTTAAAAAGTTAATGCTGTTTTCATAAATAGGATATATAACTTTTTTTCCAGCCCTTATGGGAGGATTGGTTACAATAACATCAAACTTTTCTTTGACATTTGAAAAGCCATCGCTAAAAAAAGCAGAGGCATTTTTTATATTGTTTAAATTAATATTTTTAACAGCCAAATCAACTGCACGTTTGTTTATATCAACCATAGTAACAAAAGAATCAGGGTTTGAAATTGCTAAGGAAATTCCTAGAACACCATACCCGCATCCTATGTCTAAAGCTTTGCCTTTAAAAGGGGGGACTGATTTTATTAATAAATCACTTCCAAAATCCACTTTGTTTTTAGAAAAAACCCCTGCATCTGTAATTATTTCTATCAAGTGATCATTTATTTTGTAGCTTATTTTGCCTAAATCATGCTTAACTTCAGGGTCTTTTGAAAAATAGTGATTCATATAAATTCTCCTCTAAAAGTTAGTGTATATTTGTATATTATACCATAGAAGCTATTATATTAACCATATATAAAGATTAATAAATTGAACTTTATACATGCAAAATTTAATGAAAAAATTCATTGTATTTTAAGGTATGTTGTAAGGCTTTATTATCTAATGCTATAATCAATATAAAATATTTAATTCAACATAATATATAAGTGAAAGATTTTGGAGGAAAAATGGCAATACAAATAGACAAGCTTACACATATTTATATGAAGGGGACAGCCTTTGAGAAAAAGGCTTTGGACAATATAAGCCTTACCATAGAAGATGGTGAATTTGTAGGGATTATTGGCCATACAGGTTCGGGAAAATCCACATTGATTCAGCATTTAAAAGGCATTTTAAAGCCCACATTCGGAAGTGTCTGTATTGGGGGAAAAGAGGCAAATGTGAAAAATAATGTGGGCATTTTGTTTCAAAACCCAGAACATCAGCTTTTTGAAGATACAGTGTATGAGGACATTGCATATGGACTAAAAAATAATGGAATGGATAAAGAGTTAATAGATACAAAAGTTGGAAAAATCGCAAATTTATTAGGTATTAGTGATAAAATTTTAGAAAAATCCCCTTTTGAACTTTCATGGGGTGAGAAGAAATTAGTTGCCATGGCAGGTGTGTTGGTGCTAGAGCCTGAAATATTAGTGCTAGACGAACTAAGTGCCGGATTAGATGCAAAGACAAGGGAGGCAATTTTTAAGATTATACAAAAGCTTTTTAAAAGCAATAATATAACGATTATTTTGATCTCCCACTGTATGAAAGATGTAATAAAGTTTGTGGATAGAGTAATAGTAATGGACCAAGGAAAAATAAAGATGGACGGTACTGTAAAAGAAATTTTTAATTGTATAGAAGAATTTAAAAGCATGGGAATTGATGTTCCTGAAATAGCGTATTTTATGAAAGAATTAAAAGGTATTATCCCTGATTTAAAATATAATGTATTTACTGTGGCAGAAGCAAAGGAAGAGATTAAAAAATTTTTAAAAAGGTAAGTAAAAGAGTTTTAGAGGAGAAAAAGTTAAAATGCTTAAAAATGTGACACTTGGGAGATATTATCCAGGGGATTCCCTACTTCACAAGACAGATCCAAGAATTAAAATTATTTTAGCAATATCTCTTATGATTACTGTAATTTTTACAAATTCATATGTGGTATTTGGCATTCTTGCCTCTCTCATTTTATTTGCAATAAAATACGCCAAAATTCCAGTGCTGTATACTTTAAAAGGGCTAAAACCTGTTGTGTTTATCATTGTTTTTACAGCTGTAATTAATGTTTTTTTTACACCTGGGAAAGTATTAGTGGAATACGGATTTATTAAAATAACCTTTGAAGGAGTGGACAAAGCTTTTAAATTAGCACTTAGAATTTTGCTTCTTATGGCAGGTACATCATTACTGACTCTTACCACAACTCCAATAACTCTTACAGATGGGATAGAAAAGCTTTTAAGTCCATTAAAAAAAATAGGTGTACCAGTAAATGATTTAGCTATGATTATATCCATTTCACTTAAATTTGTCCCTGTTCTGTTGGATGAAATAAATAAAATAATAAAGGCTCAGGCATCAAGGGGTGTGGATTTTGAGACAAAGAATCCAATACAAAGGCTGAAAAATTATATCCCTGTAATGGCACCTTTATTTATAAATACATTTAAAAGGGCTGATGAACTTTCACAGGCAATGGAAGCAAGATGCTATAGGGGCGGGGAAGGTCGAACTAATGTCAGGGAGCTTAAAATGACGGCACAGGATTTTGGAATGCTGTTTTTTGTTTTAGCACTTGAAACCCTACTATTGTATGTACAATTTTTTAAAATACTAGTATAATAATTGTTGGAGTAATAGAATTTAATAAGGGTGCATCACTATGATGTATTTTTCGTGCAAATAACAAATAATGTTTGGGAGGAAAGAAATGTATCGTGTAGGAATTGATCTTGGCGGAACAAATATAGCAGCAGGTTTGGTTAATATGGATGGGAACATTGTATATAAGGATAGTGTACCTACCCAAAGGGAAAGACCGTATCAGGAAATAATTAAGGATATGGCAATGCTGACAAAAAAGGTTATTGAAGAGTCTAAAGTGCCAATGGAGGAAGTTAAAAGTATTGGGGTTGGAAGTCCTGGAACACCAGATTGTAAAAATGGGATTATTGTATATAACAATAATTTAAACTTTAGAAATGTACCAATAAGAGAAGAAATGCAAAAGTATATAAACTTACCTGTCTATGTGGACAATGATGCTAACTGTGCAGCTTTGGCAGAAAGTGCAGCAGGAGCAGCAAAGGGAACAAGCACATCTGTGACAATTACATTGGGTACTGGAATAGGCAGCGGAATAATAATTGATGGTAAAGTTTACAGCGGGTTTAACTTTGCAGGAGGGGAAATAGGACACACAGTTATAGTGGTGGATGGAGAACAGTGTACTTGTGGAAGAAAGGGATGCTGGGAAGCTTATGCAGCGGCAACGGCATTAATAAGGCAGACAAAATGTGCGGCGAAGGAAAATCCAGAGTCTATTATAAACAAACTGGTTGACGGGGATTTGGATAAAGTAGATGCTAAAACTGCATTTGATGCTGCAAAGCTTGGGGATAAGACAGGGGAAGCAGTTGTAAAGCAATATATAAGGTATATTGCAGAGGGAGTTATAAATGTTATAAATATATTTATGCCTGAAGTATTAGTTATAGGCGGAGGAGTTTGCAAGGAAGGGGATTATTTATTGAATCCTCTAAAAGAAATTGTAAGTGCTGGAGTTTACAGCAGAGAAGAAATACCTCAGACACAGATAAAAACTGCACAGCTGGGAAATGATGCAGGGATTGTGGGTGCAGCAATGCTAGGGGCATAAAAGTATAACAAATAAAATTTATTTTAATTTTTAAAACTAAAGGGGACATATAAATGTGTCCTCTTTATAGTTAAATGAGGAATGTGGTATGAGAAATATAAAACTTATAATAGAGTATGATGGAACTGATTATCATGGATGGCAGATACAAAAAAATGCAAAAACAGTTCAAGGTGTACTTGTAAATGCTATAGAAAGGCTTACCAGGGAGGAAATCACTCTAAATGGTTCTGGCAGAACTGATTCTAAAGTACATGCATATGGGCAGGTTGCTAATTTTAAAACAAATTCAAATATTCCTGCAGAAAAGTTCGCCCATGCCCTAAACAGAATACTTCCTGAGGACATAGTGGTGAAAAAATCAGAAGAAGTGGATATGGATTTTCATGCAAGATTTAATGCACAGGCTAAGACGTACAGGTATCTTATATACAATTCAAAAATGCCCTCTCCCCTTCTAAGAAACAGAGCTTGGTATGTTCCGTATCCTTTAAATTTTGAAGACATGAAAAGGGCAGCAGATTTTTTTATAGGCACCCATGATTTTTCTGCCTTTAGAGCAAGTGGAAGTGATGTTGAATGTTCAATAAGAACAATTAGCCGTATATTTTTAGATAAAAATGATGACATAATAAGTTTAGAAGTAACCAGTAGCGGTTTTTTATACAATATGATGCGTATTATTACCGGAACATTAGTTGATGTAGCAAGAGGAAAAATCAAATATGAGGATATAAAGGGAATAATAGAAGGGGGAAATAGAAAAAAAGCCGGACAAACAGCTCCACCAGAAGGCTTATATCTTGTTGAAGTATATTATTAATAAGTAAGAAATTAGGGCTTTTAGGACAAATTAACTTGAATATATAGGGTATTTTTAACTTTAATTGGACTCGCCAAATAAAAGGTTAAAATTACCGTTGACACAGCTTCATTGAAATGCTAAAATAAAAATTTTTGACATTCATTTCTCATTGTAGTATACTTATATAGAGAGTTCAATTAATTGCATTTATTTATAGCAGTTCTTTTTTATTGCAAATGCACTTTTTGTTATACCTTATTAAAGTATAATATTTTAAATTTTAATATATAAAAAATAATTATGTTTTTATATTTGTGGAGGAGTTCATATGTATAATGTCGGTGATAAGATTGTATACCCTATGCACGGTGCTGGTGTTATAGAGTCAATTGAAGAAAAAGAAATTTTAGGAAACAGGCAAAATTATTATGTGGTGAAAATTCCAATAGGAGAAATGAGAGTACTTATTCCCACTGAAAATGTGAATAATATAGGAATTAGAGAAATAATAAGTGAGAAAGATGCAGAAAAGGTATTTAAAATGCTTGGCAGCAAAAGTGAAATAGATACTGGTAATTGGAACAAGAGATATAGAGAAAACATGGACAAAATAAAAAGCGGTAATATTTATGAAGTTGTTGAAGTTGTCAATGCTTTAATGCAAAGGGATAAGGAAAAAGGTCTTTCAACAGGAGAGAAAAAAATGTTAAGCAGTGCAAAGCAAATTTTAATAAGTGAGCTTGTATTGGTAAAAAACATGGATCCTTTTGAAATTGAAAATATGATTGATGGATTTTTAAATCACTAAAATAATAAATATTGCACATACACAGTATAAAACGTATAAAAGAGGCTGGCGCATAAGCAGTTAAATAATTGATTTGCACAGCCCTTTTTATGTATTAGGCCGTGATTATTGCTTAAAAAAATCAATTTTGTCATTCCATTAAGATGAAAATAATGATATTATATCATTGGGCTGTTAAAAATAAAATGTAGGGCTGTCTAATGTTATAGGTATTGGAAATAATATATGTTGTATCATATTAAAATGCCATTTTGGTGTATTAGTATAAAACTTTTCGTATTTAATAGGAGGAAAAATGATAGGAGTAAGTTTTAATAAGTTCGGCTATGTTGAAAACGGTGAAATTGATTTAAATAAACTAACTATTTTAACAGGAGAGAATAATACCGGAAAAACATATGTTAGTTATGCTGTTTATGGTTTAATTGGGAGCATGAAAGATGTGGTAATTGATAATATTGTTGATGGTTTTGAAAATATAACCGGTTCGGGAGTTATTGTTGTTAATTTGCGTGAAGTTCTAAATAAAAGCTTTAGAAAATTATTAAATAAAATTTCATCATCATATTCAGAAAATCTTCATGATATTTTTAGTGTATCTAGAGAAACTTTTAAAGACAGTCTGATAAAACTAAAAATTGATAATGAGCTTTTCTTTAAGAAATTATATGAGAAATATATAGAGTCTATATATATATTCCCTAGTATAAAGGGAAAAGATGTTAAATTTGAATTTTCCAAAGAGATGAACTCTTTTGATTTAAAAGTTTCATATTTTAATATAAATAACAGTGATGTTCAGGAACGTATTTTTCATATGTTCTGCTGTAAAGAAATAAGTGAACAGGTTTTTGATGTCATACAAAACAATGTCTTTTTATTGCCGGCAGAACGGGCAGGTTTAAACTTGTTTTATAAGGAGTTAAATGTTAACAGGAACAGGATAGTACATGAAATGGGAAAGTTAAAAACTAATAAGATTGATGATCGTCAATATCGTCAATTAAGTTTCTTTGATTTAATTAGTGAAAGAGTTTCACTATATCCTAAGCCAATATCTGATTATATTGAATTTTTAAATAAATTAGATTTTTATTCAAAAAGAGAGACTACAGAGTTTCAAGGAATAGCACATGAAATTCAAAGTGACATTTTAAAAGGAAAATATGAAATAGATGAAAAAAATATTTATTTTATTCCTGATTTAGCCGAAGGTAATATGGATAAAAGGAAAATTAACTTACATGTATCATCCTCAACAGTAAAAACCTTTTTTGGTTTAGTTTTTTATCTTAAATATATGGCTGAAAAAGGGGATTGTCTGATAATTGACGAGCCGGAGTTAAATCTGCATCCGGATAATCAAAGAAAAATTGCAAGGATTCTGGTTAAAATCGCTAATAAAGGTATAAATATAATTATTTCAACACATAGCGATTACATTATAAGAGAATTAAACAACCTGATTATGTTAAATAATGACTTTAAAGACCGGGATAAATTAATGCAAAAGTATAATTATAGTGAAGATGAACTGCTAAGTATTGAAGATATAAGCGCATATCTTTTTACCGACAATACAATTCGCGCTATTGAAGTAAACAGATATGAGGGCATAATAGCTGAGACATTTGACAAAGTAATTAATTCTTTTAATGAGTCTTCAGACGAGATTTTTTATACTCTTCAGGAGGAAATGGATTGTGAGTGTTGATGTTTTTACAATATTTAATGAAATTATTGATAATGATTATAAGTTAAACACAGACCCGTTAATAATAGAAGAAAAGAAAAATAAAGGTAATGATAAATCTAAAGGAAGATATGTAACATTAAAGAAAACGGGCAAAATTTTTGCCTTTAGTTTTGACAAAGATGAAGAGAAATTAAGAGTATTTAGATTTTTTAACAATTCCGCAAAAGATATTAACAAGAAAAACGATGCTATTATTTTGTGTGAAAACAAAGGCGAGATTTATGTGTTGCTTATTGAATTGAAATCTGGAAAGATAGGGGGAGCATTAAAACAGCTATTATCCGGTAAAATTTTTGTCGATTTTATTGTGTCTTTAATTAATTTACACTACGGAAAAAATTTATCTGTAAAATATAGAGGAATAGTGTTCAGTACGCGTAAAACTCCTAAGAAAAAACCTACAAAAAGACTAACAAAAAGAGGAGAGATTATTTACAAAAATCATTGTGGCTTAGAGTGCACAATACAAGACTGTAATAGAGAGTATAACCTTTTTCAGTTTTTATGCAGCTAGTTTAAAACTACGAAAATTTTGCCATAGATCCTTGGCTTATAAGCTGGGGATTTATTTTTACACAAAATGAATCAGTACTCAGATTTTTTAGAGCAACAGTCCTTAGTTTTAATAATAGATAAAAACAGCTTTTAACTTTATAAATTATGTTATAAGAGATAAAGAACAGGAGAATTTGATTATGAGAAAAAATAAACTTTTTGTAAGTACAGTTATTGTTGCAGGTGGCAAAGGGACTAGAATGAATATGGATATAAATAAGCAATATATTAATATTGGTGACAAACCTGTCCTTGCTAGAACTGTTAGTGTATTTGAAGAGTGCCCTATTGTAAATGAAATTATTTTAGTAATAAATGAAGAAGAGATATTTTATTGCAAAGAGAATATTGTTGATAAATTTGCATTTAAAAAAATAAAAAAACTGGTATCAGGAGGCGCAGAAAGGCAAAACTCAGTATATAAGGGTTTAATGGAAGTGAATAAACAATCTGATATTGTGGTTATACATGATGGTGCAAGACCTTTTATAAATAGTGAAATAGTTACTAATTGTATTGAGGAGGCATTGGAATTTGGGGCGGTAACAGCGGCGGTTCCTGTTAAGGATACTATAAAATCAGTTAGTGATGGTTTTGTAGAAAATACATACGACAGAAAAACCCTGTGGTCAATCCAGACTCCTCAGGTTTTCTTGTACGATACAATTATAAAAGCCCATGAAAAAGCAAATAGAGAAAATGTTATTGCTACTGATGATACAACCCTTACAGAGATGATGGGAGTTAAAACCAGGATTGTTAATGGCAGTTATGATAATATCAAAATAACCACAAGAGAAGATTTGGTGTTTGCAAAAGCTATAATAGAAAAAAACAACTTATTTTAAATGTAGAGGATTTTTATTTTTAATAGCGAATTATGATAGTATACATTATAATCTGGAGGATACATATGATCTTTTTGCAAATGGATTCAACAGATGTTTTTAAAAGTAATATATTAATGTCTGTGGTTTTTATTTTTTTAGGTGCAATTGCTGCCATTGCAGTTATTCAAATAATAAAAATATGTAAATTTAGAAACAGTGCCATTATTGAAAGGGAAAGGCTTGCCCAGTTAGGAGAAGTTACTGCAGGTATAATTCACAATTTAAGAACACCTGTAATGTCCCTTTCGGGAAGCTTGGAAGAGTTAAAAAACCTTGTAGATGAGTATGAAAACTCTATAGGGGATACGGATGTTACAGTTGAAGACCATTGTGAGATAGCAGCTGAAATGCGGGAGTATATTTTAAAATCAAAGCCATACTGCTCATATTTATCAGATATTATAGCTACAATTAAAGAACATGCAGTTGTAAAAAAACATCCTGGAAATGAAAATTTTACAATTAAGGATATGATAAAAAAAGTAGAAATACTTATGGGATACCAGCTAAAAAAAGCTACCTGTAAGTTAAATATAGACATAAAAACAGAGGAAAGCATTGAAATACAGGGAAGTGTAAATGAATTTGTCCAGGTAATGAATAATTTAATTTCAAATTCAATTGACTCCTATGAAAATAATCCTGGGGAAATTGACATATTGATAAAAAAGGAAAAAGACATTGTAAAGTTTAAAGTAACCGACTATGGCAAGGGAGTACCTAAAGATGTAAGGAAGAAGCTTTTAAAAAACATTATAACCACAAAAGGAGAAAAGGGTACGGGACTTGGACTTTATATATCTTACCACATAATAAAAAATAATTTTAAAGGCTCAATGGAAATTGAAAGTGAAGAGGGAAAGGGTACAACCGTATATATTACCGTCCCAATAAAGAAGGCTAATCAATAGTTGCGCAGCAAAAAGCCTGAATACCCTTACCTTGCCCAAAGGCTGTAAGGCCTTCCCCAGTAGTTGCAGTTATGCCTACGCTGTCCTCAGGAATTGAAAGGATATTGGCAATACTTTTTCTCATTTCAGGTATTTTAGGACTTATTTTTGGTGTAAGGCACTCTATGGAAATTGATACATGTACAATTTTCCTGCCGTTTAAGTATTTTAAAGCTTCTTCTAGGTAAACTTTACTGTCTTTGATGCCTTTTTCAAGGCACAGTTCATCGCTTATTTTTCCTAAGATGTTAACACAGGTAACGCCGGAAATGGCATTGGTTATGGCATGAAGGACAACATCTGCATCACTGTTGCCTTCTAAGGGTGGGTGGTTTTCAAACACAACCCCGCCTAAAATAAGTTTTTTGGATTTATCATTAAAGTCAAATTTATGACTGTCCTGCCCGATTCCAACTCTCATACTATCAATCCTCCGTAAAATGTAGTATAAACATTATATATTAATTGCCAGTGGATTGCCAGTGGAATGAACAAAAATCAACATTTATTATAAAATTAGATGCAGTAGGTAAAAACACCTTTTACACTTAAATAATGCTTTACAGTTTATATAAAAGTGTTGTATCATAATTTATAATATAATTTATAAGACGAATTTTCCATATACTAAAATATATAATACAAAACAATGCAAAAGATTTTTTCTTAAATCACAATATTCTAACATAAGAACGTTGTTAAAATAATAACAATCAATGTGAGGGTAGTTTAAAATAATTATTAAATGTAAAAGGGGGGGATTTTATTTGGAGCCAATTATTAAAATTTCTAATTTAAGTAAGATATACAGAGTGGGGACTGAAAAAGTGGTTGCACTAGATGGTATAGATTTAGATATTATAAGAGGGGAATTTTGTTGTTTCCTTGGCACTTCAGGTTCTGGAAAGTCTACTTTATTAAATGTTCTTGCTGGTCTTGAAAAACCAACAACGGGAAGCATAAAAATAAAAAATATCTCTATTGAAAAATTAAATGAAAAAAAGCTTGCTGAATTTAGACAAAAGAACATAGGATTTATTTTTCAATCATATAATCTTGTGAATTATTTAAATGCAGTGGAAAATGTAAGCATGCCTCTT